>CAYXHX010000168.1:0-5924 GCA_964464835.1 uncultured Chitinophagaceae bacterium
GTTCTTATCTTTTTTATTGATACTCAAAGATTGTATCCTGTTTTGCAATAATTCCTGTGTTTTGGTAATTGTGCTTACCTGCGTTTCCCGGTATTGACGATAACTCTTGAGATAAGCTATCCGTTTGATAGCATCATTAAAACTATTTGCAGAAAAAAGAAAATTCAGGTAATCATAATTGCTCCTGTTTTTGTAAGCAAATACAAGGCTTTTTGCATATTGCTCCTTTAATGTATCCAACTCTTTTTTTAACCTGTATATGTTCAATTCATTCTGGTACATATCTTCATTCAACCTGCGAAGGTCTTTGTTGATATTATTGATCAATTCCTGTCGTGCATCTATTTTACGCTGAACCAATGTAAGTTGGCCGATAGAAAGTTTTTTATTTTTTTTAATTCCATCAAGTGTTGAATTTAAATCAGAAATCTCCTTTAGTAACTGCTGTTGTTTTTTCTGGATTTCTTCTTTTGTATCCTGCGAAAATGAAGATACCGTTATCAGTAATAAAAAAAATGAAAGTATATATTTATACATTATGCAAAAACTTTAAGGGATAGGCATTCTTTGTAACGAAGTGTGTAAAGTAATATTATTTTACTGAATAATTTTTAGGAATATTGAAAGGAAATGTTTGAATTTCATTAAAACTATATTGTTTAAAACTTAATTTAATTGCAGTTTCATTTTTGTCATGCATAAATATTTCTCTTTCTGCAGAAAAATTAAAACCATTACTTTTTTCATAACCACTATACATAAATGTTGCGCTTCTCAATGAACTGTTGTCTTCATCATACAATTTATTTGAAAAGATGGTATTTGTTTTTGAATTGATGGAAATCACATTTTGAAATTTTCTACCTGCTAAAATTATTTGAGTAGTATCCCCTCCAATTTCATAATGCGTAATGATGGAGTCATCAAATAATGCATTTCCTGTTACCAAATCCTGTAATGCATAAAAATCTAAGGGTATGTGCAATTCATCCCTGAGAAAGGATGCAGGCTTCAAAAGAACCGTTTTATTGATTCTATTCATTACAATTAAACTGTCCGGCCGGATTAAAATCCGTGCGCCTTCAATGCCGAGCTGGCCTGTTATGGAAACCCAAATAATGCTGTCTTTCTGGATACGGATATATGCAGTCGCCTGGAAACTTTCATCGGCGCTTTCATAGTCGAGTTTTACTTTTGCATAAAAAAAAGTATATACAGGTAATCCCGATTTTGCATTTGCTAAATTTTGTTTGGCTAATGCAAAACTGTCAACAATAGTATTTGGCGCCTGATCTATTTTTGATAAGTCAAATACATTTTTTTTAGGTATAGTAATTTTCTTAGTTGTTTTGCATCCCGCAAAAATTGTAAAAAAAACCAGGAAAAAAAATACGCAATGTTTCATATTCAATTTTTACCTGTATGGCCAAAACCGCCATCGCCGCGGGAAGTTTCATTGATCGTTTCAGTTTCAATCCATTGCACAGTTTCCACTTTTGCAAATATTATTTGCGCGATGCGGTCACCGGGGTGAATGATTTGAATATCAGCCGATAAATTTATCAGTATTACTTTTATCTCTCCTCTATAATCTGCATCAATCGTGCCGGGGCTATTCAGGCAAGCAATTCCATGCTTTAAAGCCATTCCGCTTCTTGTACGAATTTGAGCTTCATAGCCTTCAGGGATTTCCAAAAAAATCCCGGTAGGGATGAGCGTTCTTTCTTGTGGTGCAATAGAAATAGCTTCACTCAAATTTGCTTTGATATCCATACCCGATGAACCTTTAGTAGCGTATGCGGGTAATGGATTGGAAGATTGATTGATAATTTTTATGGGCAAATATTCAGGCATATTTATTTTCTTTTAAAAAGCAGTTGAATAAGAGTATAATAATTTTTCAGGCCTGAAAAACTTATAGATGTAAACTCCACCCTTCCCTGTATGTTCTTTTTACAAATTGATTGGCATCTTCAAAATTGGTGATTTTCATTTGAGGCCCATCCCAAAGTAATTTTATATAACGGCCGGGATATTCATAATCTTCTCCTTTTGGTTTTCGGATATCATAACTACGAATGGCGAGATTGCCCATTAATACACTTTCTGTAAGTGGCCCAGCTACATCAAAGCGACTGCTGAGTTCTTTTGCTTTGTTACTTCCGTAACCTGCTATACAAGCGTCCACCCAGGTTGTATAGTGTGCGTTTTCACCGCCGGGTACTCTTTGAATTGTTTGAGGCACATTTGTTATTGCTGTTTTCGAAGTGGGTAAAAGTTGAGGATTTAATGCATACGTACTGCACATCATTTTCCCCTTTTTACCAATAAAAATTACACCATTTCCTCCATCTCCCATTTGTTCATTGGCCTTCAATTCTTCAGGGCGCTGAGGTTGAATACCACCATCCATCCAATGCAGTTTTAATTGTTTTTTTTCGGGCATTTCGAATGTAAGAATAATGTGTGATGAAATGGGCGGGCTATCCGGTGTATAAGCTTTTTGCCATGGTTGCAGGTACCTCGTAGCCACACTGCACTCAGCAGAAATCGGGTAGCCTAAATTGGCTACCGCAAATGCAGGCTGCATAATATGACACGCCATATCACCCAATGCACCTGTTCCATAATCCCACCAACCACGCCAGTTGAATGGCAAGACATCTGTAAAATAATTTCTTGCAGGAGCAGTCCCCTGCCATAAATTCCAGTCGAGCCCTTGTGGAATAGGATCATTTTGAGTTGGCCTTAAAACACCCTGTGGCCATACCGGCCTGTCTGTATAGCAAAATACTTCTTCCAGATCACCGATCATTCCGGCTTTATACCAATCTATTAATTGACGAACGCCGTCGCCGCTTGCACCCTGGTTGCCCATTTGCGTGACCACTTTATATTTGTGCGCAGCTTCTGTCATTATTCTCGCTTCATAAATATCATGCGCCATTGGCTTTTGTACATACACATGTTTCCCTTTTTGCATAGCAGCCATTGCAGCCACAGCATGTGTATGATCCGGGGTGGAGACCGAAACGGCATCAATATATTTACTTTCTTTATCCAGCATCTCCCGGAAGTCTTTGTAATATTTTGCCTGTGGAAATTTCTTTCTGGAATTGATGGTTTGACGGTCGTCTACATCGCACAGAAATACAATATCGGCATGCCCGCCGTTATAAAAATGATTGATATCATCTCCGCCTTTTCCTCCGGCTCCAATAGCTGCGATTTGCAATTTATCGCTTGGCGAAATATATCCCTTTCCGCCTAAAACATGCCTTGGTACGATGTATAAGCCTGCTGTAACAAGGCCGGCATTTTTAATGAAACGCCTTCTTGAATCAATTTTTGAAGTTGAAGATTTTTTTAATTTTTTCATGTTGCCAAGGTATAAAATTTTAAGCTATAAACTATTGGATGTATTCTATATATCCATGCGAATGTATAATATTGATGCTATCCATTTTGGTTGTCTCCAAAAAAATCTATTAAAAAAGGGACACTGTGGTTGAATGATGAATTTTTTTTGTTTCATCGTATCTTCTTTCGGGCTGATGATGTTGATATTAATTATGTACGCCGCGGCCTTTTCTTCATTCGCCATGATTGAGCCGATGAACAACGGAGGCTTCAACTTTTGTTCCCTGGTGATATGCGGTGTGGTTTATTTTTTTGTCAAGAATATTTGGATTTGCTTTTTTACAATTTAAAATTGCTTTATTGTATATTGATTATTGAATAATAAAAAAATTGAAACCGGAAATATGCTCTATCTCCGGTTTCAAAAAAATTCACCATTCACCATTCACCATTCACCATTCACAATTATTCTTTCACCAATCTCAGCTTCGTCACTTTCCCATTTTGTTCTACTAAAATAAAATAACTTCCCTGTGCTAATGCTTTTATTGAAAGCGTTTCGGTACTTGTGTTTGAAAAATTAAACTTACTTATTTCCCTTCCATTCATATCCGAAATTTTTATTACAGCTGTTGCATTTTTATCCAGGCCTTTTATGGTGACTGTATTTTTTGCAGGGTTTGGATATAAAGAAATATTGCCATTATTTTCAAACACTACTTTTAAAGTTTGGCTATAAGTAAAACTTCCATTGGCTGCATTTTCTTTAATGCGATAATAGTTGTCTCCATACAACGGGTTTTTATCGGTATAGCTGTAACTGTTGGTAGCAGCGTGTCTCGCGGGAATGGTATTGATGCCCGCATAATCTTTGGCATTATTGCTACGCTCGACCGTATAGGATTTTGTATTGCTTTCATTCAGCGTTTGCCAGGTGATGGTGATGTTGTCATTTTCCTGGATAGCTTTTACTTCTTTGAAATTGGAGGCGAGGACGTTGTCGCCGTTGTAGCGGGCGAGTAAGGTAAGGGATCCTGGACCAATTTGTGGTACTAATTGACCCGTTGTCAAAATTTTATCATTGCCCAAAAGATGAATTGAACTTGCACTTATATTTGCCGTATCAAGATAAATGCTACTATATCCATTTTCACCAAAGGTTGGGTCTAACTGCCCTAATGAAGTATAACGTACTAAATTGATTCCTTTTAAAGGATTTGATCGTAAACCAACAATTGTAATTATTTTGCCATCCGGTTGAAAACATAATTCATACGCTTTTGAAAACGTATTACTGTTATTTTTATATGGTACTATTATTCCACCACTCTCTCCAAAACTACCATCTATAGAGCCATCTGCATTAAACCTGCAAAGCGCCATGGATTCTTCATCATTTTTCCCACTTTCTCCGCAACATGTAATCTTGCCATCCGGCTGTTGTGCCATCATGAACATTATGGTATTCCAGGAGCCTCCCTGGCCCTGGCCAAAAACATATTTTGCTACTCCATTCTCACCAAAACTTTCATCCATGCTTCCGTCAGTATTAAAACTTTCCAACATGAATGATGAATTTGAATATAAATCGTTTGTACTGCCCCGTATTAATTTGCCTGCCGCATTAATTATTAAAGAATTTGAATGAGTTGCATAGGCATAAGTTGTTACAACGATCCCCCCTTCTCCAAATGAAGGGTCTAAACCGCCATCGGGCATATAGCGGCAAATAAATGTCCTTTTCTCGTCATATTCATGCTTCTGCACATCACCGGAAATAACGATTTTACCATCTGGTTGTACTACTAAACCTGTGGCAGTAGTATAAGTATCCAGTTCAAGCGTATCTAAACCGTTGATACCATAACTGCTGTCTAATGAGCCATTCGAATTAATCCTTACTAAGGCAAGATTAATATTTCCAGATATTCCAGTTGGGTAATATCGAGCAGATACAATAATTTTTCCGTCATTTAATAAAGCAAATGCTTTATATTGTGAGCCAACTAATTTTCCATTCATGCCAATACTATAACGGCCATTTACACCAAAGCTTTCATCATAAGTTCCATCTGGGTTAAACCGGTCAAGACATAGGCCTCCATATTCCCCAATTAAAAGAATTTTACCATCAGCTAATATGATTGAATGACTCGCTAAGTTATAAGTATTTTCTACAACTAAACCACCCACGCCAAATGTTGGATCAAGCGTTCCTGCTTGTGCATATAAATTTTGTTTAATTAATAAAACAAAAACAATAGCGAATAGTATTTTAAATATATTTTTCATTGTATATAATTTAATCTTTTTTGATAATTGTTGCGCGTAGATATTCTGCTTCCTATTGTTGATTGCAAGGCAAATTTGTTGTACAAGCATTATTTGCCGCAGTGGTGCAAGTGTCTGCGCTATATCTCATATCCTCGCAATTAAAAAACCTGCTATAACCTCCCAAAGAACCCGCAGTTCCATTCATTATTGCCTGGAAGAAAAAAGCGGCTCTCGATGCAAGGTATTCATTCACCTGGTCCTTGGTATAAGCCCAAGTCGCTCCGAAATTT
>CAYXHX010000169.1:0-917 GCA_964464835.1 uncultured Chitinophagaceae bacterium
ATTATGATGTGCAGCATCAAAATATCCAAAGCCACATTCGGTATCTGTTGTACCTGCTCCAACCAATGCATCAATTACATTTGCATAGCACTGTAAATTATCAATGCGCATGAGAAATCTGAATCCAATTGCCATCCCCAACGGGTTTTTCATCAGATAATTTTCAGGTAATCCATTTGCTTTTATCGTAGCTTCATCCGGGAACATGCGTGGCGGATCAACAGCATCATTCCTTGTAACCACATAATCGTCTGCATTTACAGCTATTACATTGCCTGAATTGTCGGTAAGTTCAAAAACGAATTCATATAACCCATCGTTTAAATTTTTTGAATTTACATTAATGGAATATGTATCCTGGTTCCATTCTGCTGTAGATTCTGGTACATCATCAGTTGCATGGACGTGTGGGATTTTATATTTCGGAACATTTTTACTATCTATTACATCATAATTGGCGCCTAAAGGAAAACTTTTGGTGGCAAAATTTCCATTGGGCAATTCATAGGTATAAGGTTTTGCAATCTCACCTTCCAGGTAAGTAAAGTTTTCGGTAACATCTTGCAACAAAGCATCTTTAACTCTTCTATATTTCCAACGATAATGTGTGCTATTGGCATTTGGATATGCACTTCCAAATTGCACTACAAAGGGAAAAGATGATGCAAATGGGCTCATTTTATAATTAATACCATTATACATATAATTATTCAATCCCACTGCATTTGCCTGGTTACCACTGGCAGCATTGTTTTGTTGAATGCTTCGAATAGAAGTACCTGTATTTACATTTTTCATCCAAATGATTGATCCTGTCAAAGGTTCACAAACACACGGCCTGATACGCGGATCAGTTAAGCGAAGATTGATATCTGTGCCGCAAACATAATCCCAGTCTGTACCACAGGGCAAACTTG
>CAYXHX010000169.1:927-5911 GCA_964464835.1 uncultured Chitinophagaceae bacterium
CCATTGCCCATCAATATTTACTTCTACCCAAATATAAATATCCGGTTTGTCCCCGTTTTCAAAATAGAAATACGTATGGTCAAATTTGCCATGGCAGTCGGTATTTACCACTGCAATTTCATCACACTTGTACAACCATGGCCAAAACTTTGGCCACATGCATATATATGGATGCAATAGCTTGATGTTTTGTAAAACGGTATTTTGAGCAACTGTTATTGAAGATGATTTGATTCCATTTTTTACATTTTCAGGTAAAGCCGGCAAAGCTGAAATATTTACCGGGTTAAAATTTGAAAGCGAAGGGACTGTGAAATTTTTATGAAGCATGGTTTTATTCAGCATGACAGGTTTATTCAGAAGAATATTCCTGTTAAACGGTAAACCGGATAATGGAAAGTTCGGTTTGATTGGGCCTGGATCCGGAATAGGAATTGGGCGTGGAATTTCAATCACTTTTTTCAGCTTTTCAATCAGGTCAGAAATAACAAGATCCGGAATCCTTGGCCACCACCATATTACAGGATCTACTTCACAAATATGTACTCTTGCATCACAAATAGGTAATACTTGTGCAATACTATCAATTTCAAAAGTTTTTGATAAAGCACCCTTAATTGTACATAATTGGAATTTGGGAAAAATTATTGGTGACAGAGAAGGAAGTAGAACTTTATTATCCGAAGAAAGATGAAATGGAATTTCTTTCGATTTCATTTTCATAAGCAGGTTGCTGCTTATTTTTTTATCACCAATTTCTTTTGGTATATCACTGCCAATGAACAGCCGTGTACCACTTCCGAGATTTTCTAATGGGGTTTTAAATGAAGTTTCTCCCTTTTTAATAGCTACTTTTTCTATCAGGCTGCCTTGGCTATCTACAAGGTAACCAAATGCATGTCCGGCAGTAATGTTGTCTGCCTCATTTGTAACAATTGTTACTGGTTTTTGTTTTTCTGGCATTTTTCAAATTTTTATTTGGTTAAAAAAGAATGTAAAAATATTCCATTAGAAAAAGCAAATTGCAGTGATTTATCACGTTTGCGATGTGATTTTTCACGATTGCTGTAATTTCAAGCTAAGAAAGTTTAAAAAACCAGGGTTTTTTCCGCAATCTTTCTAAGAAAGCCGAATATTTTTCTTAAAATAATCTATTGGTTGTTTGTTTTTGAAATGGATTGCTTACTTTTGCCGTCCGAAAAAAAAAGATTATGTCCAGAGTTTGCGAGGTTACCGGTAGAAAACCCATCCGTGGCCACAAAGTTTCCCATTCCAATATTAAAACCAAAAGGCGTTTCCTGCCCAATTTACAAACTAAGCGTTTTTATTTTGCAGAAGAAAACCGCTGGGTTACAATGAAATTAACTGCAGATGCCATACGCACAATCAATAAAAAAGGTTTATCGGTTGTCATTGGTGAAATGCGTGCAAACGGTTCAAAAATTTAATTCAACTTTTTAAAAAACGAAAATGGCAAAGAAAGGAAGCAGGGTACAGGTGATTTTGGAATGCACAGAGCATAAAACCAGTGGCATGCCCGGTACCAGCAGATATATCAGCAAAAAAAATAAAAAGAACACACCGGAAAGATTGGAGTTGAAAAAATACAACCCCATTTTAAAGAAAGTAACAGTTCATAAAGAAATCAAGTAACAGAGAAAATTATTCAAACATAAAATATTTTTTATGGCAAAAGCAGCAAAAACCGCGATTAAAAAAGACCTGAAGCAATCTGCAGAATCTAAAAACTGGAGTAAAGTGGTTCGTGCAATTCGCAGCCCCAAAACCGGCGCTTACACATTTAAAGAATCTATTGTGCACAAAGACAAAGTAAAAGATTTTTTATCTGCTAAATAGGTGTATAGATCTCATTTGAAAAGCTGTTCTGTCATTACCGGAACAGCTTTTGTATTTTTGAAAAATGCTATTTTATATCAAAAATTAAAACACTTTTCATGGGTTTATTTGGAAATATTTTCGGAAAAAAAGAAAAGGAAAGCCTTGATAAAGGCATGGAAAAAACAAGGACAGGTTTTTTATCAAAAATTACAAAAGCAATTGCAGGCAAAAGCACCGTGGATGAAGAAGTGCTCGATGATTTGGAAACTGCATTAATAGCTGCAGATGTAGGTCTTGAAACCACCATTCATATCATCAGCCAGGTGGAAAAACGTGTGAAGGAAGACAAATATGTGAATACTTCAGAACTGAATGCTTTACTTAAAAATGAGATCGGTAAATTATTGGTGGACAAATCAGCAGGAAAAGAAATTACCGGTAACAATAAACCATATGTCATTCTTGTAGTTGGTGTAAATGGAGTGGGTAAAACAACTACAATTGGCAAACTTGCTTACAAATTTAAACAGGCCGGAAAATCAGTCATGCTGGGCGCGGCGGATACATTCCGTGCAGCAGCTGTTGATCAATTAACTATTTGGAGTGAAAGAGTAAATGTACCAATTGTAAAACAACCCATGGGCAGCGATCCTGCTTCTGTAGCGTTTGATGCTGCTAAAAGCGCGCTTGCAAAAAATACAGAAATATTATTGATAGATACAGCTGGCCGATTACACAATAAACAACACTTAATGGATGAACTTAGTAAAATAAAAAGATCCATTACAAAAGTAATTCCGGGTGCGCCACATGAAGTGATGCTTGTATTAGATGGATCTACCGGTCAAAATGCATTGGAACAGGCCAAACAATTTACTGCAGCAACCGATGTTTCTGCAATGGCAATTACCAAATTGGATGGTACTGCAAAAGGCGGTGTAGTCCTTGCAATTGCCCACCAGTTTAAAATCCCGGTAAAATATATTGGTGTAGGGGAAAAAATGGATGAGCTACTTGAATTTGATAAAAATGCTTTTGTGGATACACTTTTTGAACAAACCTGATTTACTGTAAAAATCTCAATAAAAAAACCGGGAAATGAATCCCGGTTTTTTTGTTGCCCGACCTGGATTCGAACCAAGACAGACAGTACCAAAAACTGTTGTACTACCCTTATACTATCGGGCAATCCGATCCGGAAATAAATCCGGGTTGCAAAAATAACTTTGTGGCTATAACAAACCAAATGATTTATAGAAAATATTTTGCTGATCAATAACTTTGAATTGAAAAACTTTAATCTTTTTTCTAAAAATTTTAAAATCGAAATTGAATAATTGGAGAATTGCAGGAAAGAAAATTGTAAAAAAATAAAAAGCGTTGTAAAAAAAATTCCCCAAAAATCTTTCAGGGAATTGTAGCGAGAATGGGAGTTGAACCCATGACCTCCGGGTTATGAATCCGACGCTCTTACCAACTGAGCTACCTCGCCAAAGGGCTGCAAAACTAATTGTTTTTATTTTAATTTTTTACTCTTCCCGGATAAATCTTTAAGGCTTCCTGTAAACAATCCATCGCTGCATGTAAATCATCGAGGTTGAGTACATACGCGAGCCGTACTTCCTGTTTGCCAAGTCCGGGCGTGCTGTAAAAACCGGTTGCGGGTGCGAGCATTACGGTTTTTCCTTCATGTTGAAAATCTTCGAGAAGCCATCTGCAAAATTCGTCCGAATCATCAATCGGTAATTTCGCCATCGCATAAAATGCGCCACCGGGTTGCGGGCAAAAAACACCATCCATTTCATTCAACCTTTTTACCAATAAATCCCTGCGTTCTTTATACTGTGCTTTTGTTTTGTCGAAATAATTGGCAGGCAAGCCTACTGCTGCCTCTCCGGCAATCTGTCCATACGTAGGTGGGCTTAAACGTGCCTGCGCAAATTTCATGGCAGCATCAAGTACCATTTTATTATGGGTAACAAATGCACCTATCCTTGCACCGCAAGCACTGTATCTTTTACTAATCGTATCCATTAATACTACATTGTCTTTGACAGCTTGCAGGTGCATGGCGCTGAAATGATTTCCTTCATAACAAAATTCCCTATAAGCTTCGTCAGAAAATAAAAATAAGTTGTGTTTCAAAACAATATCTTTCAGCACATTCATTTCTGCTTCACTGTATAAATAACCGGTAGGATTATTCGGATTGCAAATAACAATAGCCTTGGTTTTTGAAGTAATTAATTTTTCAAAATCTTCAATTGGCGGAAGCGCAAATCCATTTTCAATATGTGCAGTTACAGGAACTACTTTTACACCGGCAGAAATGGCAAAGCCATTATAATTGGCATAAAATGGCTCGGGAATAATCACTTCATCTCCCGGATCGAGGCAAGACATGAAGCCAAATAAAATTGCTTCAGATCCTCCGGTTGTAACGATGATTTCATTAAAACCAACTTCTATTCCAACAGTATGATAATACGCTGATAATTTTTTGCGGTAACTTTCAATACCCGCACTATGGCTGTATTCCAGCACTTTAAAATCAGTATTGCGTACGGCATCAAGCATTACCTGCGGGGTTTCAATATCGGGCTGGCCAATATTTAAATGATAAACAGAAATACCTTTTTTCTTGGCTGCTTCGGAAAAAGGTACAAGCTTACGAATTGGGGAAGCGGGCATTTCGTGTCCACGCTTACTGATGGTTAAGTTTTGCATGGTGCAAATTTACACATGTTTCTCATTTTTCATTACAACATATCTAAATAAACAGGTTTACAATTTCAATCTTCCTTTATGATGAACAATGGAGGCCCCAATATTTTTCACGAATGATATGCGGTGTTGTTCATTTTTTCGTGAACAACCTTTGGTTTTAATTTTTTCATTTCAAAAAAAAATGAAACCGGAAATAATCTCTATCCCGGTTTCATTATCCATTATCCATTCACCATTCACTCCGCCGCGGCGGAAACAATTATCAATTATTCTTTCACCAATCTCAGCTTCGTCACTTTTCCATTTTGTTCTACGAGTACAAAATAACTCCCCTGCGCTAATGCTCTTATGGAAAGTGTGGTTCTACTTGTATTAGAAAAATTAAACTTACTTATTTCCCTTCCATTCATATCCGTAA
>CAYXHX010000170.1:0-5887 GCA_964464835.1 uncultured Chitinophagaceae bacterium
ATAACAAATGAAAGATTTAATTAGTTTTAGTTTCGGGTTTGGGAAGTTGTTCTTCACTATCACTATGATTTTCATTTCCAAAGCTATTTGAAGGAAAAGCAATGACCACTAAACTATCTTTATAAGTTTGGTATAATTGCTCCAGGCTTTGAAGTTGGTTGGCATATTCACTTCCGGTGGCGATATTTACTAAAAGTATTTTTTTATTGGTATAATCAGATAAGTGAATAGTACCCTTATTGATTGTTTGAACATCAAAAGAATAGATGCTGGTGATTTGAATAAAAAAACAAATAAGTAATTTGATATGCATATTTTATTTTTTTAAATAATACCGCCACATGGTGTTGATGTGTTTTCTGTATAATTCGGGCTTTGCGTGCCATCGCTCCAGGTATAATAAAATGTACAAAGCCATATACCCTCCCCAATTTCAACAGAAGAAACATTATGCCTTTCACCTAATTCACAAGACAAATCAATACATTTATAAGCAATGCCGGTGCAATAGTCACAGCCATTGCTGCACTTGCCATTGTAGTTTGCTGTTATTTGCCCATTCGCATTTAAATCTTCCATCGCCTTATTATCCGCATCAGCCTGTGATTTATTGGAAAAATATTTTCCGGCAGGAACGTAGTATGTAAAAGGAACAGCATTGTATCCGACTTCGCATTGCTGGCAATAAAATGTTTGAGATTTTGCTGTATTAAAAAAAATATTGATTTTCCTGTTTGGATCCGGCACGGTATAAGAATAATCTATTTTTTTAAGATAATTATTTTGGAAATCCAGGATGCCTGTAAGCCTGCCTAAGCCGTCATATTCATAATGTGTTGTACGGTTATTATTATCTGTGATGGAAGTAACACCTACAAGGTTTTCAAATGTAAAGGTTGTTACCTGTGCTTTTGGTAAGTTTGTGCGGATATTATTGAGCTGAGTCAATAAAAATTCATCCACCATTAACTGCAGTTGTGCAGTGTCCACAGTTAATTGAGCAATCGCTTCATTATATTTTGCCCCTACAACTTTGGCAACAGGAAAAAGGTTTTTATATCCATAAATAACAGCAGTAGGAATGCCATCGCGGCCTTTAAATTCGAGGATGTGCCCATTGGCATCGACTTTTGTTATTTGACCATCATTGTCCAATGCTTTACCAAGTAATGCGCTTTGGAAATCAGAAGGGAGTAAATTGCCATTGCCCCAATTGGTATAATTGGTTTTTACTTCCTTTATGATGGAATTATTATTAAATGTTTGCGCATCTATCACCGGGTTAAGAATATTGCGGTACAACATACTGTCATAAGGAGTTTTATTTTTAAAATTCCGCGGGTATTTAAATACTGTTTTTATTTCTTCATTTTTGCTGTTGTATTGCACTACACTCGTAG
Source organism: uncultured Chitinophagaceae bacterium (assembly GCA_964464835.1). Classification (GTDB taxonomy): domain Bacteria; phylum Bacteroidota; class Bacteroidia; order Chitinophagales; family Chitinophagaceae; genus JAFDXJ01. The sequence continues at coordinate 1,401 of CAYXHX010000170.1, forward strand.
GCTGCAAATTTGTGGTATCGTCGTAGTTATAAATTGTTTTTGTGGTTATGGGGTTGAGGCCATTTTCATCATAAATAGTTTGAGTTGTTGTGTCAGTATAGACCCAACTTGAATAAATATCATATCTTGCTAAATTGAAAGCGCCCATGCTATAACTGAATGTAATACTACACCCAGGCCCATATATATCACAAGTAGTATCAGTGATTTGGGCATCATTTTTAAATTTCTGAGCAACAGTAAACCCTGGAATTATTTTGTTTACCCTTGTATCTATTTTATAGTTATTAACGATTTGATTTTGTAAAATAAAACTATTGTGAATATCTAGCTTGAAAGTTTGTTCCTCTTTTAATTTGCCATTCAACAAACTTGATGCATTGCTAATGGTATTGCCAATAATTGGCGCACCCCATAATGCCTGTCCTTGAGATCCTGCCCCTGTGTAAAAATCAGATTGTGAACATCCATTTTCAAACCTGTCACCATTACTTTCTACTACAGATTGATAACTAATGGGAGAAGATTGATAGTCATTAAAATTATGAATCGAATTAGAAAAAAGTGTTGTATGCTCGCAATATAAATAATTAACTTTTGTCTGGTTAAACCCAGCAGGGCAAAATAATCTTGTAGTATCCAATTTTACATACAGTGGTGAAGCTACGCTTGAAAGTGAAGATTGATTTATTGTATTTAAACTGCTATAATAATATCTTTTAATGGCAGGAGTATCTATTTCATTTGCAGATGTAAAAACAGCTTTTACCCGTATTCCTCCAACAAGGCTATTCTTATTTTGAACATTTGAATTTGGTACAAAATCATAAACAACATTCGTTGTTACCACATTTCCATTTGCCTTAATTGTCATAGTATAATTTCCGCTTAACAATTGAATCTGCACTTGTTGATTTGTGCCGGGCGTTAAAGTTGATTCCTCAAAGACTATAATGCCATTAGCGTTCTTGATACTCACAGACCCGATATTATGAAGAGGGTCAATATCGCCATTTTGAACATTGTGAATACAATTGATTTGAAGATATGTATATTGTGTGAAGCCAATTGAAAAAGGGATATCTTTCATTTCCTGGTCACGTAATCCTGACCCGGTTATGGAATTAGTAAATTCATGTATAGGGCTGGCATTTGTAGAAGTATTTATTTCATTGCCTTCATAGATAATACTATCCATACCTCCTGTAGGATAAATGATTTTTGATAATAACCCTTTTAAAGCATACCTGTTATCAGGTGACCTGTCGGCAGTAGCAGATGGTATTTTTTGCTGTAGTGTAGTATCATCTGGTTTTGGTACTAAAGTGGTATTATTTATTCCATTGAAATATCCCCAGTGATCCTGTGCGAAAGATAATCTTGGCGGCCGTGAAGATGGATCATTATAAAGGAATAAATATTGTAATAAATTTGTTGAGTCGGGGCTTCTTTCAATAATTTTTGCCAAATATGGGGTGTAGTTAGTCCCGATTGGGGAACTTATAAACTTATTGTAAGTATGTGCAGTAACAGTATTGTAGAAGAAATTCCAAATTTTTGTCACCTGTGATGAACTAAACAAATTATTATATAGTATAATTTTACTAACGAGTTTGTCACCACAATCATTTCTTGAAATATATTCAAATTTCAATCGGGCATTCCCAACAATATTTATTTCATCTAATAAATAACCCTGGGTTCTTAATAAATTTGCGCAACTCATGTCCGGTATAATTGAACAAATAGTTCCTCCGCAAATCCCCATCTCACCACCGGAAGGTGGTACTTGTGGAACATAATATTTCATTTGAGTTAGTCCTTGGTCATAAGTATATTCCAATGGAGAATAAGAGAAATTTATTACATCACCGTTCGGGTGGACTATTTTAATAAGGTACCAGGAAGTAGTTATCCAATTGCTGAATTGTTTCCCGCATATTTGGTCTTTTTTTGTTTTTTCACTTGCATTATCCCCGCCAAAATAATAAGCAACACCATCCGAAGTAATTATTTTAAAATTCCATGCATGTCCAGAAAAATCTGAAAAATATTGAAATTTATTTGGCTCAATTGGAGTGATCTGCATATTATTATCAAAGAGAAAACTGCCTGAATTTCCATTAAAATTATAATTAAAAAGATCGGGTTCACTGTCAAAACCACCATAATCATCTGATGTTGCTATCCTGTTCATAAAAGTATATGTGGACATGTTAAAACCAACAGGCGCATAGGGCGCTAATCTTGTACAAAGATCATCGGGATTGCCGCGAACAGTTCTTGTGATTACACCTCCTGTCAATAGCGCCCAGCCCATTCCCACACGAGATGCGATTTCATCTACCTTAATGCCGGTAGAAGTATATCCCAGGCTTATAGCAGTTGAAAGTTTTTTTGAAGAAATAGATGTGATAGGGATATTTACATTCGGAGCGCCGTTGTTTTTATTAATAGTAATGCCTCCATATTTTATTATTGAAGCTGCATTTGGAGCAGGCGGTAAAATGTCAATAGCCTTTGCAAAATCTTCTGGTTTCCCTTCCTGAGAGAAAACAAGTACATTTGAAAATAATATAAAATAGCACAAAAGAAAAACATATTTAAGCAGTAGTTTCATACAAAGCTTTAATCTTTAGTATTATAAATTATACCCCAATCTGAATTTCAATGCAGTTAATCTCGGAACCTGTTTCGCAGCCAGGAAATCATACAATAACTGAATTTTACCTTCTTTTTTTCCTCCTATTTTATATTTTTTAGTAATACCTAATAATGCAGATTTTTGCCATATATCCGGGTTCTTTAATTCCTCAAGGTTATTAAAGGCATTAAAATAGTTATATTCAAAACCTCCACTAATCCAGAAATTCCATTTTGTTTTTATATCCGCATAGCTCCTGATACTCATTCCCTGGTTTGAAAATTTAATGTGGTTCAAGCCATCCCCCAAACCTAGTTTATAACCTGCTCCAATTCCTGCAACTGCTTTATCGCTAAATTTATATCCAACGTGAAAAGCAATATCTGATGTTACAGGAAGAAAATAGGCTGTACCGGTAGTTTGAAAAGAAAAACCATATTCAATTCTTTTTAAAAATGTTTTACTTTTTTGGCCATCAGGTTTGAAATCAGGCATAGTCATATCACTGTTAGAACCCTGAAGGCTATTTAATTTTTCCTTTAATTCGCTTAACTGGGGTTGTGCCCCATTTGATTGAATTTGTTGTTGAAAATATTGTTCCGGATTACTCGTCATTGCTACCCCAAGCCTTTGGGCGAGAATTGAAGCAACCTGGTAACGAGATTGCAGCCCTCCGGTATTCACAAATGAAAGTTCGCTGCCACTTCCCGGCATATTGAATAATTGAGAAAATAAAGAATTTTCAGCAAAGAACTTTTTGAATGCAGGCAGTTCGCGTATGGTCGAAAATATTTTTTCTTCCAACTTTTTTTTATCATTTAATATTTCAACATATCCCTGGAGTTTTTCCTGGTAATAATAAATCTCTTTATTGTATCCAAGTAAATTTTTACCAAGATCAAATGCAGCGAGTTGGCTTTTCAATAGTTGTTCTCTTTCACTTATATAATCTTGTACTTCATTGGCAATTTGCAATTTTCCCTGTAAGGCTTCTGCCTGATCTTTCAATTGTGTTATTTTATCAAGCTGTACATTGGAAAATGGAAAGTTTACATTATCAAAAAATTGCAGCATAGTCTGAATGCTATCAATATTGGGGATGTATTCTTTAATAGCATTGCCAGATATTTTGCCGGAAGTTTGTTTTAGTTCATTAGCAAAATGTTGATACATTTCCTGGCTTGTTGAAAACAATAAAACAGCTTTTGAACTGTCTATTAAAAAAATTTTATCGCGTATTACATTTTCTTTTTCCTGGATTTTTTCTAATAATTTTTCTGTTTGGGATTGAATATTATTTGTAGCAGAAGTATATTTTTTATCCAGGTAATTCAATGCTTTTGTACTAACATTTTTTTGGATAAATACATTATTTATTGAGATGGAATCGCTTTGTGAAGATGACTTAAGAGCCAGGAATAAAAAAGAAATCAGTAGGAAAATTGATATATTTTTTTGAAGATAATATGTGACAGTTTTAAACACTTTATTTTCAATTCTGCTACTAATCTACATTATATTTTACAAATTCATAACATTTTTTTAATTTTTTTTTATAATATCCGCTTTTTCAAAAACCGCTTGACATCTTCAAATTAATAGCTAGACCAATAGTTTTTGCATTAAGATCAAGGTTTTCAGAGAAAATTTTGACAAAGTGTGTAAAAAAGGAAATGTTCCTGAAAAATAAAAAAGCCGCTCAAAAAGCGGCTTCACCAATATTATTTTCAAATTCTAATTCCTGTTTTGCCCATCAGTTTCCGCTTGTGGCGCGGCTTCCGGCCTCGGCATCAATACTTTCCTGCTGAGCTTGAATTTACCGGTTTTATGATCAATGCCAATC
>CAYXHX010000171.1:0-750 GCA_964464835.1 uncultured Chitinophagaceae bacterium
AAATAGAATCAATAACTTTATTTCAATTTAAAAACGTTTAGGACAGTATTGATTTGTAATTCATAATCAATGTTTATTTTATCAGACTAATGTTTTAAACCATTCCACTCTTTCAGGATCCCGGTGGTTAAAAAACTGGATGGTATGGGTGTCTAATTTAGCAATGGAAGCCATATCTTCTCCGGATAATTCAAAGTCAAACACATTGATATTTTCTTTGATCCGGGATGGGGTAACCGATTTTGGAATGACCACAATGTTTCGTTGAATCATCCAGCGCAAGGTGATTTGCGCTACCGATTTTCCGTATTTCTTTCCAATAGGGATCAATACTTCATTTTTGAAAAAATTACTTTTCCCTTCGGCAAATGGCGCCCACGATTCGTGCTGCACGCCGTATTTACTCATTACTTTTTGGTCTTCTTCCCTTTGGAAAAATACGTTGGTCTCAATTTGATTTAAGGCAGGCGTAATTTCATTGAAGCTCAACAGATCCACCAAGCGGTCGGGGTAAAAATTACTTACCCCGATGGCACGGGTTTTTCCTGCTTTGTTCAGTTCTTCCATCGCACGCCATGAACCATACACATCGTTGAAGGGCTGGTGTAATAAATACAAATCCAAAAAGTCCAGTTGCAGTTTGTTCAGCGAATCATCAAAAGCTCTTTTGGCCTTTCCATATCCGTAATCGGAAATCCAAAGTTTGGTGGTGATGAATAAATCCTCACGCGGAATTCCGCTTTCCTTGAT
>CAYXHX010000171.1:760-1922 GCA_964464835.1 uncultured Chitinophagaceae bacterium
CATCGCCTACTGCTTTTTCGTTTCCGTAAGCCTGTGCGGTATCAATACTTCTATAACCTGATTCCAATGCCGTTAAAACGCTTTTTTTACATTCATCATAATCAGGAACCTGGAATACGCCGTAGCCCAAAATGGGCATTTCGACTCCGTTGTTTAATTTTATTGTTTTCATTTTGAAATATCTTTTTTATTACAAGAATTTTATTTCACTGCTGCTGCATACTCTTCATCGGTCACTGGTTCCAGCCAGGTATTTTGATTGGTTGATGGGCTGCCATTTGTAGCAAGATGTGCAAACCAACTATCGGGTGCCGCTCCATGCCAGTGTTCTACGTTTGGACCTATTTCTATTACATCACCCGGTTCCATGCGAACGGCAGCTTTTCCCCTTTCCTGGTAATACCCCACACCACCCACGGCAATCAATAATTGCCCGCCGGTATGGCTGTGCCAGTTGTTGCGGCAACCCGGTTCAAACGTAACATTCGATAAGGGCACATTCAAATCTTTATTACTTGTTAATGGTGCAAGCCATGATTTTCCGGAGAAATATTGTGCATAGCCTGTGTTTTCTTCCCCAAGTGGGAAATCGCTGATTTTAGGAACTGTCGTTTCCATATTATTTTTTTTTTGATTTTGACTTTTTTGTTCGTTGCAGGATGATAGGAATAGCGATACGGCTACAATTCCTGCAAGAGATATTTTCTTAATTAAGTTGTTCATTTTAATATTATTTATTCGTTTATAGGAATTACTCTTACGGTAGCTGCTTTAGCCGTTTCGTTAATCATCGGAAACAGGTATGGGCTGCCGTTGTACTTTTTCTTGTAAGCGTCGTCAATAGCGCTATTGATTGCACCTACAACGGGTTCAAATGCCACGCCAATTATCTTTCCGGCTGCTTTGATGCGGCCGGCATGTTGTTTAAGTGCAGATTGATACCAACGGGAGTGAACGCCATTGTAGGCTCTTACATATAAATTACCATTCACCACAACCGACCAAATCAAGGTAGGCGTTCCATAAGTTTTTCCATCGGCACGAAAAGGTGAAATAAGAAGGTCATCTGCTGCATCTATTTTTTCTAATTCCTCTTTTGGAAAATGTTTGTTTTCTGATCGCATTTTATTTTAAATTTTCTTTGAAAAATGACTCTAATTTG
>CAYXHX010000171.1:1932-4153 GCA_964464835.1 uncultured Chitinophagaceae bacterium
ATTCTTTTATTTAAGATGTTCACGAAAGAATGTCTCTAATTTGTTGAAAGGAATAACATCCAGCTTGTCATACAAATCGGTGTGGACTGCGTTTGGAATGATCATTAATTCTTTCGGTTCATTAGCCGCCTTGTACGCATCCTCGCTCAAATAACGGGAATGTGCTTTTTCCCCGGCAATGATTAAAAGCGGCCGTGGTGAAATCTCTTTGATGTAGGTCAGCAACGGCATGTTCATAAACGATATGGAATTGGTAAGCGTCCACGAGGCGTTTGAATTGAGAGAACGTTCGTGAAAGCCACGCTCTGTTTTGTAATACGCAACGTATTCCTTTACAAACTGCGGTGCATCGTTTCTTGCAGATCCCAGTGCATTGGGTCCATAAGCTGGTGTTCCGGCTTCTGCATCTTTCCATCGTTGCTCGCCTAACTGTACCAATTGTTGTGTACGTTGTTCAGGCGTGGTAGCATCAAAATATCCTTTGGCATTTACCCTGCTCATATCGTACATACTTAGCGTGGCCACCGCTTTTACACGTTTATCCACCGCAGTTGCATTTAAGGCGAAACCACCAAAACCACAAATGCCGATGATACCGATTTTATTTCTGTCAATATTTTTTTGAATACCAAGAAAATCTATTGCGGCACTAAAATCTTCGGTGTTGATGTCGGGCGATGAAACATTACGGGGTTCGCCACCGCTCTCGCCTGTGTATGAAGGGTCAAATGCTAAAGCGATAAATCCACGTTCTGCCATTTGGTTGGCATACAAACCTGAAGCCTGTTCTTTCACCGCTCCGAAAGGCCCGCTAATGGCGATTGCAGATAAATTGTTTCCTGCATTTTTGGGCGTGTACAAATCGCCTGTAAGTGTAATACCGTAGCGATTTTTGAAAGTTACTTTTTGTCTGGTTACATTATCACTCAACTGAAAAGTGTAATGTTCTGTTTGTGTTGTATTGTTCATTTTATTTGAGATTTTGTCGTTTGTATTTTGTGCGTAAGCTTGCCCGAAAAACATCAGGGCTGCGATTATTATAATTGATAAACTACTGAATATTTTTTTCTGTATCATGGCTATGATTGTGTATTTGATAATGCAAAGTTATGTCGGCATTACTTCCTGATTGTTACACGTATTACGCCAATAATGTCAAATATTACTTATCTTGGTTGGCGGAAAGAAACCGATACCAGCCATGCCACAACCCACCATCATACTATCAGAAATTACCAAAGAAAATGACCTGCCAAAAAAATTTCACCGGCAGTACCATACGCATCTCTATTGCCATCGGGGCAACATAAAGTTTTTGTTTAGCGACCAAAAGATGGAATGTAAAGCGGGGCAGTTTATATTTTGGTTTGCAGAAAGCAGGCTTTCCGGATTGCAGTTTTCAAATAATTTTAAAGCCACGGTGCTTTTAGTAGAAAAGGATTTTCTTACAAATAATATCCCCGATCAAAGCTGGGGCATCAATGCCATGCTTTACGTACGCATCCATCCGATAACGGAAATTCATACGAAAAGGGACAAAGAAAAAATACTTGGCAATTTTAAAAGGATGAACGAACGCTTTCTGGAAACGGACCACCGGTTTTATGACGAAGTCCTGAAACTGCAAATGAAACTTTTTATTTTAGAGATGTGGAACCTGTTTGCCAATGCGTATGAAAACCGCAGGCACAGTGTGCAAACCGGAACTACTTATGAGCAGTTTATGCAACTGCTTTCTGAGCATTGTTTGCAGCAGCGGGAAGTGCAGTTTTATAGCGAGAAACTGAACATCACGGCATAATACCTCAATCATCTTTGCAAAATCCATTCAGGGGTTACTGCATCGGAATGGATACAACGCCATGCCCGTGAACGCATCATTATTTTGTTGCAAAGCAAACGCTTCAATATATCTGAGATTGCCGATGAAATGGAATTCAGCAGTCGTTCGTTTTTTACGAGGTATGTGAAGAAGCTGTTGGGGGTTACGCCAAGTGAATATAGGGCAAGGCTGGGGTGATAGAGAGTGCGCCATAAGTATGGTGTTGTGCACCGAAAGAAAATTAAATGAATAAAGAAAACATTCGGAAAAATTTGCCCTATCCATTTCTGCTAAAAGAGTATTTCAAAATGAGCTTTGAATATCCGATTTAATTCCACCAATTGAAATTCCTGCGACAAGTTTTGGTAGAACGAATAATTTTTTCAGCCGGATATTTTT
>CAYXHX010000171.1:4163-5887 GCA_964464835.1 uncultured Chitinophagaceae bacterium
CTTTATCTTTTCCGGTAAAGCAACAAATATCCGGTATGTCTATTTTTATTATTCTCAAATGAACTGTCTCACTTTGCAGTATTTTTCATTGTGCTTACTATGGATTAATCGTCAGGAATATATATGCCACAAGGTTTACAAGCAATACCACGCCATACACGGAATTACTTCTGCCACCTATTAGAGAAATCATCACTGTGAAAATTGATATTACCAAAAGTATGATTGGCAATATGTCTAACCCTAAAACAAGCGGTATGTCATAAACATAACTAATGAGAGATACAGTTGGTATTGTCAATCCAATACTTGCTATAGCTGAACCCAGGGACAGGTTCAGGCTTGTTTGTAATTTATTGTTTCTTGCCGCACTCACAGCCGAAATTCCTTCGGGCAATAAAATAACGGCGGCTATAATTATCCCAACCAAAGTTTTAGGCAATCCGTGGCTAACCAGTAAATCCTCAATCGGGTGTGAAAGTGATTTTGCTAGCAATACAACAATCGTAAGGCTGATGAGCAGAAACACCAGGCTGATAATCATTGACTGATTTGAAATGGAATGTTTTGGTTTATCAGCATTTTCTTCTCCTTCTTCAGTGATAAAATATTCCCTGTGCCTTACTGTTTGTGCACTGATAAATGCGGCATAAATCACGAGGCAAGCAAAAAATTCAAAAAGCAATTGGGCTTCGGTGTAATAAGGGCCTGCTTGTCCTTTTGTAAAAGTGGGCAATATCATGGTAAAGGCAACAATAGAAACCAATGACACCAAAGCAATTTTTACAGAGTGCGGGGAAAATGTTTGTGTATGAAATTTTCTGCCGCCGATGAACAAACACAGTCCGACGATTCCATTCAGAATAAGCATCACCGCAGCATACACGGTATCCCGGGCAAATGAAGCATATTCGCTTCCTCCGGTTGTCATCAAAGAAATAATAATAGAAACCTCGATGACTGTTACCGACACAGCCAATATAATAGTTCCATAAGGCTCACCAACTCTATGGGCGATAATTTCAGAATGATGTACTGCAGACATTACACAGAGCAACAACAATATCCCGGCAATTATTTGGAAAGCAATGTTGTTGTCTAACAGCCCTGAAAGGTATAAGACTGTGGCCAATAAGGGTGTTGATGTTGTCCAGGGATAAAGTTTTCGTATTTTTTTCATTTTCTTAATTGGACATTTTTTTTAAAGGGCCGGGGCTAAATGAACTTATCACATTGGATAAAAATACATTGTTCATTCAATTTATCTCACTTTTTTATGAATGCGGCAGGCAAAACGAAAATATTTTTTCCTGATTTTTTACTTACATCAATGGGCCGAATACCCGAATGGTTTTTTCAATCAGCCTGGACAGTTTTGCTCGCTGCATCCATTCTTCCGCATCTATTTCTTTTGCATACTTTAAATCATCCAGGAACATATCCTTCAAATCTTCTGCCACCTGTTGATCATACACAATTGCATTCACTTCAAAATTCAATTCAAAACTCCGCTGATCTAAATTGGTGGTTCCTACGATGGAGAGTTGCCTGTCGCACACCATTGTTTTGGCGTGTACAAATCCCTTTTCATACTGATAAATTCTTACACCACACTCAAGCAACTCGCCAAAGTATGATTTTGAAACGGCATTCACAATATAAGAATCGGAGACACCGGGCGCCAGCAACCGTACGTCAATTCCGCTTATAGCAGCCTTCTTGAG
>CAYXHX010000172.1:0-4981 GCA_964464835.1 uncultured Chitinophagaceae bacterium
TATGTTTTTTTTGAAAGGCTTATTGCGATTCGCAAAGCATCCCGTATTGATCCGAATTTTATGAATATTGTGCGAGATAATATCATGAGTGGAAACCTAAGTGCAGCAAGAAGTTTATCAAAAAATACACCCAACCCCGTTGCACGCATGATTGATAAAGGCATTCAGCGAATTGGCAAACCCATTGATTCCATTGAAAAAAGTATGGAGAATGTAGGTAAACTCGAAATGTATAAAATGGAAAAAAACTTATCCATATTATCCATCATTGCAGGTATCGCGCCCATGTTTGGATTTCTTGGTACGATTGCAGGTATGATCCAGCTTTTCTATGATATCAATAGTACAGGCAATTTTGAACTCAGTGTAATTGCAGGTGGTATTTATGTAAAGATGGTAACATCCGCAACCGGCCTCATTATTGGTTTATTAGCCTATGTAGGGTTTCAATATTTATCCACACAAATTGATAAGACTGCCAATAAAATGGAAGGATCAAGCGCAGAGTTTATTGATATTTTACAAGAACCTACAAAATAAAACCGGCGCATGAATATTCGAAAAAGATTAAAATCATCTCCCGAGGTTTATACCGGCTCATTAAATGATATTTTATTCATTCTGTTATTGTTTTTCCTGATTGTATCTACCCTTGCCAATCCAAACATTATAAAAGTGAATAACCCGCGTGGTGAAAAAGATACAAAAGCAAAACAAAACATTGTCGTATCTATTGATAAGGATCAACATATTTATATCGGGCAATCATTGATTGATATTGCAAATATTGACAGCCTGCTACGATTTGAAGTAAATAAAGCGCGGCCATTGGTTGATACGCCTTCTGTTGTTATCAATGCCGATACATCTTCCTATTACGGCGAAGTTTTCCGCATCATGCAAGCCGCGAAAAGAGCAGGTGCAAAAGTGGTGGCCAATGTGAAGTAGGCACATTCAATGTGGTTTGTGAATTTTTTTCTAAATTATTTGACGGAAAAAATCTTTTACAAAAAAATGATATACTCAAAAACAATCGTATATTATTTTTGCACGAAAAGCCAACGCATCTTCATTTTAAAAAAATATCATGAAATCAATTCTTTTATTATCCATCTTTTCATTTCTTCTACCATCATTACAGGTGGCTGATATTACGCCAATAGATGAAAGCGGAGCTGTAATTTTTACTGTCAAAAATATGGGTATCAATACCAATGGCGAACTCAAAGGCCTGAAAGGAAATATTCATTGGGATGAAAACAATGTATCCAAATCATCTATGAATGTTTCCGTAGATGTTTCTACCATCAATACCGATATTGAAATGCGTGACAAGCATTTGAGAAGTGAAGATTATTTTGATGCCGTAAAATATCCTCAAATAACTTTTCAGAGCACAAGCATCAATGCAGGTGCTGTTACCGGCAAACTCACGATTAAAGGTGTTTCGAAAAATATCAGTTTCCCTTATACTGTAAAAAAAGTAAATGGTATGTATGTTTTTGAAGGAAAATTTTCGATCAACCGGAAAGATTTTAATGTTGGCGGAAGTTTCTCCACTATCAGCAATAACGTGGATGTAACGTTGAAAGTGAAAGCAAAATAAGCTGCAATTTTATTTGAATATTTGCTTTGCAAAAATGTTCCCCTATTTTTGCGCCGCATCATTGCACCTGTTTCAATTTGGTCTCGTAGTACAATGGATAGTATAAGGGTCTCCGAAGCCCTGGATTCAGGTTCGATTCCTGACGAGACCACCACATTTTTATTGCTGGAAAGTGCCAATGTTGCTGCTGAATATTTTTACAGCAATCGCAATTAATATTACTCCAAAAAATTTTCGAATTGCCATTAAGCCGGATTTTCCCAACACCCGCTCTATCCATTTCAACGATTGCAAAACAAGGTATACGACAATCAAATTAATGATGATGCCGATAAAAATTGTGAGCTCTTCATAATTTGCTTTCAATGACATGATCGTGGTAAGCGTGCCACTTCCTGCAATGATGGGAAATGCAATGGGCACCACACTTCCACTCTTTGCATCTGCATCGCCTTTAAAAATTTCATGGCCCAATACCATTTCCAGGCCCAATAAAAAAATAACGATGGAACCTCCTACGGCAAATGAATGGACATCAAGGCCAAGGATATTTAAAAATTCTTCGCCGATCCATAAAAACAGCAACATTAATGCGCCGGAAATAATCGTAGCTTGTAGTGTACGGATGCCGCCCATTTTTTCTTTTAAGCCTACAAGTAATGGTACAGAGCCGACAATATCTATCACGGCAAATAAGGTGAATGTAACCGTAAGCAGGTCATTAAAAGAAAACTCCATCATGCAAAGCTACTACTTGCAGTGGAGTTTTCTTTGTAGTATTTAAAATTGAATACGGATGCCACCCATACAATTAAATCCTTTTGTGTTGAAGCCTCTTATTACCGTATATTTTTGATTGGTAATATTATTGAAGTCTCCGAAAAGAGCAATTTTTTCTTTGATGGCATATTCAACATTTGCCTGGAGTGTGTAGTAGCCATCAAGCTTAATTGGTGCGCTCATATACACCGGTTCGAAAGAATGGCTTGCCCATTTTACTCCTGCAGAAAATGTCAATTTTTTTACAGGTTGTACAGTCACATAAAAATTCAAAACGTGTTGTGGCCTCCTGTACAAATTAAAATAGGAAGTATCCTTTCCTGTAAAATCAGAATTGGTTTTTATTTTTCCATCAATAAAACTATAATTGGCAGACAGGCTGATATTGTTTGTGATCACCTGGTTTAATTCAGCCTCAAACCCTTTTCCATATTGGGTTCCACCATTCAGGTACTGGCCGGCATAGGTTACCGGGTCTGTAAAAAATACAATAATATTTTTAGATGAACGTGTAAAAGCAGTAAGCCTTGCAATTGTTTTGATGGCTTTAAATTGAATGCCGGCTTCAATATTTTGTGTTTCTTCCGGGTGAAGTTTTTTATTGCCATATTCACCATACAATTGGTATAAAGAAGGTACATGATAAGCTGAAGCAATATTTACAAACAATTTCCAATTTGAATTAAAATCATAAGAAGGATTAAAACTGTATGTTCCATTGTAACCATAAATGGAATGATGGTTCAATCTTCCGCCGGCTTCCAATGTTATATTTGGAATGGCTTTTACGATCAATGATGCATACACGCTTTCCTGTGAAGTTTTGGCGCTATCACCCAGGCCCGTTTCATAAGGCCCGAAAGCACTGATGGCGAGATAGTGCTGTTTGGTAAAATTGTACCTGTAATCCACACCTGATACAAGGTTTACATTTTTACCCAGGAAAAAATTGCCATAGATTTCTGCAAAATGGGAATAGCCTTTATAGTTTGCATCCTGGTATGTAACGAAAGATGGTACATCTGTAGAATCATCTGTATATGCTCTTTCTACATTGTTCAATGCATAATGAAAACGCAGGCTGTTTTTTTTAAAAGTATATTTGAATGCTGCACCCAATTGAAAATCGTGATTGTGTAATGTATAATCTTTGTCATCCTGGAATGCATTTCCGTCAATATCAGTTTTGTATAAATTATACATGGAAAAAATACGCAATGAAAATTTATTGTTCCAATCTTTTCCAATACTTGCAACTAAGCCATGTTGTGAAAAACCATCCTTGTCGTAATTGTTTTTACCTGTTGAATCATTGGCTGATGAAAATCCATCACTTCGTAAAAATGTATAGCCTGCTGAATAGTCCCAGTTTTGTATATTTCCCTGTAAACCAGCGGCAGCATTGATTGTGCCATAGGTTCCGCCACTGAGTGTGCCATACCCGCTTATTTTTTTAAGGCCGGATTTTTTTGTAATAAAATTAATGACACCTGCTGTTGCATCGCTTCCATATAAAGTAGATTGAGCGCCTTTTAAAATTTCTATTCTTTCAATATTATTGGTATTAAAATAATTGATGTCAAATTCACTGCTGATACCTGATGGATCATATAATGGAATACCATCCACAAGAATCAATGTATTGCCCGGTGAAGCGCCACGCATATAAATTGTTTGGTTGGTACCCAATGCATTTTCATTGCCATTCACGATTATTCCGGTTTGCCTGTCCAGGATTTGGCCAATCGTTTGACTGCTGTTTTTCCAAAGTTCTTCGCGGGATATCACGGTAACAATCTTCCCGGTCTCATGTTGTTTTTGTTCAAATTTGTTGGCCGTTACAATTACTTCATCCAGGGTTTTTGAAGTGCTGTCTTGTTGTGCTGTTGCCCTGATTGTAAGAAGGCTTAACAGGAGAATAAAATTTTTTTTGTGGTTCATCTTTCGTTTATTTTCAAGTTTTCGAATGATGAACTTTCGATAGTAGAAATAAGTAGAAATGAAAACTTGCGTATAAAATGAATAGCCAAGATTTTCATCTCCGGCTTTTCACCCGAAAGCTCAGCGATAATTAATAATTGAATTGGCAGGTCTTCTGGCTCGCGTTCTTTGCACCTTCCCATCTCTGTGTGTGTAGAGACAGTGGTTGTTTACAAATACCTTTTTTAAAAGGCCGCATTACAGCTACGGGGATAGCGCCGGGATTAACCGGACTTCCCTTTTAACTCCATTATGGAGACCAAAACTTTTGCAAAAGTAAGTGGTGAAATGGAAAGATGAAATTTTAATTTTTTTTATTCACCAATCCAGGATTTTAAAATTGCTTTTTGTAAAGCGTTTGGATTTTCAATTGGCTTTATCATGAATTTTTGAATGGTTGTCTTATCTGTAGTTTCAATTTTTACTTCTTCTTTTTTCAAGCCACCATAAGAAAAGTATTTGTCATAGTCCGGTTCTTTGGTTGTATATACATACTCAAAAATTTCTGTGAGTGGCATTCCTGCTGCTTCTTCGCAGGTTTGCTGAAACTCGGCATCCGTAAATCCTCTTTGTTTTTCCTTATAATATTTCCAATACAATAAACGCATGACATCA
>CAYXHX010000172.1:4991-5837 GCA_964464835.1 uncultured Chitinophagaceae bacterium
CTGTAGCATGGCGTATTGCAAAATCAAGCATCAAACCTACAATCGGCCCTTTTTCATAATAAGAAATTGTTTTTCCTTTTTCAGTTCCCTGCGTACCAAAAGGCCCGTCTGACCAGGTGGCATAACTGGATTGCTGCAATGATTGGAAATGCCTTCCTGGATTGTTTTCTACGGTATTCAAGTTGTTTGAAAAATCTGCAAGCAATGTTTTCAAATCAGAAACGCCTGCTCTTTTTACAATTAAATATTCATAATACACATTCAAGCCTTCATTCACCCAAAGCAGATTGGTTTTACTTCCTTTATCATAATCAAAAGGGCCAAGCTCAAATGCACGGATTCTTTTGACATTATAATTATGGAAAAATTCATGGGCTATAAAATTCATTACTGTATTCATTGCACCGGGCTTATCAAGGCCGTTGCCATTAAAACTAATCGTCGTATTATTCAAGTGTTCAATGCCGCCACGGCCCGGGCCAATGCCGATAAAAGTGTATTCACGATATGGAATATCTCCAATAATATTGATGCCTGCTTCAACAATTTTTTGCAGGTTATGCATAAAAATAATGCTGTCGAAATTACCCATATCATAACCAACGAAGCGGTGATTGATTCCTTTGATTTTAAAAGAAGGCAGTTCTTTAAGATTGCCAATCAGCATGGGGCAGTCATATAATATATCGAAATTGGTGGCTGTGAAATCATTGGGTTTGCCGGCTACAGGATCCAATCCTGTAGCAATATTTTTCCATTCATTATTTTTTGCAATACTTACAGATACCGGTAAATCAAGGTTGTCTTTAATGTATAAAAAAGTATTTTCAGGAATGATATATGCAT
>CAYXHX010000173.1:0-5823 GCA_964464835.1 uncultured Chitinophagaceae bacterium
CCAGATAGAAGTTGGCCTGAATATCAGCCACTCTTTATTGATCGCTGTTTCTTTGACTATTTTTTCTCCCATCACTTTACTTTCGCCATATAAGTTCGGCGGGCAATAATCATCAAAGTTTTTTGGTAAGTAATCTATTTTGCAAACCAGTCTTGAAGATGCAAAAAGAACGCGTTTAATAGAATCAACTTCATTTACAACTTTTATGGTATTCGTAACTCCTGCTATATTTGATTGATAGCCGTTTATTAAATCATGTGATTCCAGTAAATCCGTCCGGGCGGCAAGGTGTAAAAAATAATCGGGCGCAAAATCACGTGTTACTTGTAAGTATTTTTCAAAATTATTGATGTCGCCCTCCACCCAATTTTTAGCAAATGCCTGGTTTTGTGGTTCACGAAAATCAAAATTTAAAACCTCGTATCCCTTATTGTAAAAATACTCTACGGCATTTGTTCCGATTAGTCCCGACCCGCCTGTAATAAAGATTTTGGGCATTGATAAATGAACATTTTTAATTGAAAAAGTAATTGCTATTTCTTAAATGGTATATTTTAATTTTATTAATTCTTCTTTAAAGATTTCATTCAAAGTTGCAATTGTTTCCGGCTTCAATTTGTTTTTATGATCACCCGGTGTAATATTCCTGACGAAAGATTTCTTATCTTCTTTCTTTACTTTGAATGAAGTGGCCTCTACCAATTCTTCAATTTTTTGGTCCCTGTTTTCAAGGTCCAGGTGATTCGCTAATTGTTGTAACCAGGGTTTGAAATCTGCAACCATATCTTCATATTTCAGGAAAAGTACATTTTCCTTTCCCAGGAAATCATTGCAATATTGCTTATATCTTGAATGTAGTTCAGGAGCAAATTCTAAAACATACTTATCAATATCATAGTCTGCATATTTTTTACGTTTATCAATCATATCATTCGCAGTGAGTGGATGATTGAATAATGTAGAGAAATAATTGGATGTAAGCACGTCTCTCGGATCGCGTAAGACAAGAAAAATTTTTAATTTATCCATATTTGGAAATGGGTATGGAGCCATGAATGCGCCATAAAAAAAGCCTTTTTCTTTAAAAACTTTTTTCATGAATGCAGGGTTATTAAAATATTTTTCCCGCTTTTCGGGTGTGAGATATGCGGTTAACCGGATGTGTGCTACTTTTTCTTTGCCAATCAATGCAGCTACAGTTTTTTTAATAAATGTAGAGGCACTCTTATTCACTGTAAAAAAGATCACACTTTGCTGCGTAGATTTTGAATCTCCTTTTAAGCCATTCATTAAAAGAAATTCATTGTTGAAATATACCGGCCTCATTAAAGTAAGACAGGACATATAGATACGCTTCCCAATCGAATTCTCTTTTGAAGCGTACTTCTCAAACTTTTTCTGCGTTTTTAAAATAATTTTCTTCAGCATTTATTGGATTTAACTTTTGGGAATGGCGGCAATATTAATGTTTAATTTTAGTTGTACCAATGGTTT
Organism: uncultured Chitinophagaceae bacterium; assembly: GCA_964464835.1. Taxonomy (GTDB): domain Bacteria; phylum Bacteroidota; class Bacteroidia; order Chitinophagales; family Chitinophagaceae; genus JAFDXJ01. The sequence goes on from CAYXHX010000173.1 coordinate 1,495, forward strand.
AATTGCCTGCCTGTCAATTTTTCAAGGAGTACAATATCGGGTTTGAAAATTTCTATGAGTTTTTTCCTGTCATCATCCTCCAAATGCAATTTCTTTTTTACCTGGCTTTTCTTTTGCTTAAAAATATTTTTTATGTTTTCGGGCATTATATGGGCAATTCGGCGAGCAGGCTTTATGCCAATGATATTAATTAATGAACGGTATGCTTTACGGTAATAAAAATTCTTATCTTCTTTTTCCGGAATGATAAATTGATTGTCAACCTCTACAAATTCAAATAATTCTTTCATCGTTGCATCCATATTCGTTTGAAGGTCATCCAAAAAAATATATTTAACCTGGCTGGGCGGGAACAATGATAAATAGTTTTCAAGCATGTTGCCATTCATGCCTGCCTGAATATAAGAACGCACCCATTTTTCACCCTGCTTTAAATGATTCACCCTGTCAAACCATATTTGTGCACCTGCATCACCACCAAATGAAATTGTTTTCATTTGTTTAATATTGTAATCAATCGCTGTTTGAAAATTATCTATTTCTACACCGGCATCCCAAAGCATCAACCAGTCTGAGAATGCCCGCTCTGCAGGGTTTCGAAAACAAAGAATGATTTTGATGGCGGGGAGTGTTTCTTTAATCCTGTCAACAGCGAAGGGCAGGAAAGCATATTCCGGAGTGGCTTCACCAATTTTTTGGCCGGGTTTTGCTTTATCAAAATGCTTTGAATAAAATGGTAAGCCTTTTGCATAATGACGATTGAAAAAATTAATTTCTTTTTCCGGAGACATAAAAATTTCCGGATGCTGGTTCAAATAAAAGTGTAATGAAGTAGAAGCGCATTTGGGAGGCCCAACCACTAAAAAATCTGGTAACATATTTTAATTTAAGCAAAGCATTGTACAAGTTAATTAAAACCGGTTAATCATCTATGGAATTACTTTTTGTATGTCCCCAATAGAATCTTTTCAAAATGCCAAAACCCCAAAACAAGAAATTGGCCCACAAGCCTGGTGGCTTGGCATTCCATTCAGGCGGAAATTCATAGCCCCATTTTTTCATAAACGGGCCAAAAACAAAAATGGCATGTTTCCGGGTTTCGGGTGTATAGTAGTCAATAAAATTTTTCTTATCAGCCGTTTTATTTCTCAATGGAATGTCACGTACTTTTTCAATATTTAATTTGTTGAAGACTTCATCCAGGCCTTCCTGCATTTTTTCAAAACGGATAAGGTAATCAAATTTTTTATGCGCCACATTGGTCCAGTTGTCATAGGGAATCCAGTGAAATTTTTTTAAATATTGTTCAAAAGTTAAGTCTTTTATTTTGTGGTATAAACGCAGGTTTTTTTTGGTGATTGGCCCCCCGTTTTCGCGGTAATATTTTGAATCGGTGAATTGCCCCTGGTGGTTCGTAACAAATTTCATATAAAAACTGGCAATGGTATCCATGGGATTGCGGATGCTTGAAAAAACAAAATATTTTTTTTGTTCATCCGTAGCAATTTCCAGGAATTCATGATACCGCGAATGTTTATTGATCATTTTTTTACCATCATAATAATTACATAATTCATAGCTGATAGCCGTAGAACCTGTAAAAAACATTTCAATAAACAAATATTTATACTTATCCGATAAAACCATTTTCGAATGTTTAATTTAAATTAATCGTTTCAAACATTTTCTCAAATTTTTGAGCAGTCGTAATCCATTTGAATTGTTTTGCATTTGCCAGGCCTTTTTCAATCATTTCATGCCGTAATGCTTCATTTGTGCAGAGTTCATGCATCAGTTTTGAAATACCCGCTACATCATCAGGCTCAACCAATTTTCCACCATCATTGACTACTTCCGGCAAGCTCATTTTATTGGAAGAAATTACGGGCACTTTACAAGCCATTGCTTCCAATACCGGTAAACCAAAAAATTCCATGCCTGAAAGAAATACAAACAGGTCGGCATTTTTATATAAACCCGGGATAGTTTCATTGGTAATCCATCCAGTAAAAATGACATCGTCCTGGATATTTAATTGTTTCGCCAAATCTTTTAATTCTGCCATTAACTTACCACCACTTGGATCATTTCCCGCAATAATTAATTTATGCGGTTGTTGGCTGTTTTTTTTGAATAATGCAAAAGCTTCAATCAACCGGTCCATGTTTTTGTGCGGGAATAAAGTGCTGAGTGAAAATATATAGGGAAAGCCATAAATTGATTTGGAATCAATGGAATCATAGTTGAAAGTTTCCAGGTTTACTCCTTCGTGAATGATTTCAATTTTATCTTTATAAGGCCCCAGAAAATCTACCATATAGTTGGAAATGGCAATTGTTTTGTCTGCATACTTGATGGACCTTTCCAGTAAAAGATCATAATATATAAGATGCATTAAACTAATGTGTTTGTATTTTTTTGGCAAAGTTTTCCGCAACGCTTTAATACCAACGTGTTTTTGAATAATGATAACCTGTGGCATGTTGCAATTGAACATAGCGATGTTGCAGATATTGAGTAAAATGGAATTTTTTTTATTTTGTAAGATTTTATTCAATTTGAATTGCTCGAAATAAATTCTTTTGATGGGGCTGGAATTGTCCACATTGACTTCTAAGATGGAAAATTTATTTTGAGAAAAGAATTCTTTGAAAAGACGCTTATTATTCTCACAACAAACCAGGCAATATTGGAAAGAAGGATTATTGCTTTCAGCAAAAGCATGTAATAATTCGAGGAGGAAAGTGCGGATCCCACTACTTTTTTCACTTACGGGTAATGTGTTGACATAAATGGTCATTGCCTGTAACGGTTTAATTTAAGAGGCGCAAAAGTATCAATTTATTTTTGCTGTAACAGAGTTTTATTTTTCAAATTCATTCCAGTAAGTTCTTACAGGTAATTTTGTGAGCTGTTCCAATTCAGGCAAATCATTTTTGAAAAGATGTTGCAGGTATTCTCTTGTTTCTGTTTTCATCATTGATTTTTCACCGGCTTTTTGTTTGGAATTTAATTTTTTTAAAAACTGTTTTATTTTTGTGCGTTGTTTTGCGGGCAGCCAGCTCTTTACAAAATTTTTCTTGCCCGGTGATAATAGTTTTGCTACACTTTTAGACCTGGTTAATTTCCCTTCATTGTATTGGATGCTTGTATCAAATGCATAAGCCGGCAAATCAATAAGGCTCGTCATTTCATTGAGGCTTTGATTTAATTCTTTAATCATTTTTTCAAACAGGAAAAAATGGACATTTTGAGCCGGGAAAATTTCCAATACATTTTTTATATGCTGCAAATAACTGCTCCTGCCTATATAATCGCAGGCAAGCTCAAATGCCTTATCTCCGTTAAACCTGGAAATATCATTTACAAAAATCGCGTCTTCAAATTCTTTATACGGTTCAATGCCTTCTTTTTCACAAAACAAAAATGCTGAATAAGCCCTTTCTACAGGATTGCGCAATACAATGATGAGTTGAATATTCGGGTTTTCTTCCCGCAGTTTTTTCAAAAGTTCCGGCTTATACATCAGGCCAACACTTTTGGCAACGAAACAACAGGATGGGTCATTTTTTCTTTTATCGGAGATGGTGGTATCGAAATAATAGTCGAACCCCTTTTCGTAATGATCCCTGTTGAATAAGCTGAATTCCAATGTAAAATGCGTATAAATCTGTGGATGCTGGGAAAGATAATTATTTAAGGATGTGGTACCGGCCTTTTGCGCTCCAATGACCATCATGGCTATTTTGTCTTTCATAAAATTGGATGAAAATAAAAATACAGGTTTTAAAATGAATAATTATGTTTTTCAATGATAAACTTGTCCATGTTGTTTACCAATTGAATGGTTTCTTCATCGTAATAATCTTTATAAGCATTTCTTTTTGAAGCATTTGTCCTTGTTGTGCTGTTGAGTTGCTGAATGAAATGTTTGTCCACTTGTAAATGAGATAAGAGTGCAATGATATCCGTATCCAATGTTTCATTATATAAAATAACATCCAGCATATTATGAGCCTTATCAAATTGAATGATCTCTTCTAAATGCTGCAATGATTTTCCATGTTTTTGAAAATCATTATTGTATAAATGCAAATAGCGTGTGGAGAAGCCTATTGATAGTTTATCATTTACCCGCCTGAATTCATGAATATCTTTTCTGTTAGTTTGGAGAATCATTTTAAGCCAACGCCTGAATAATTCGGGGTTTTGAGCATCTTCAAAAACGGCGATCCATTGTGCTGAAGGCCTAAAGAATAATTTTGGATTCTTTAATTTATTGATGAGCCTTTTATTGGTTAATTGCTCGTATAAGCCCCCTTTTTTCAT
>CAYXHX010000174.1:0-1266 GCA_964464835.1 uncultured Chitinophagaceae bacterium
AAATACAAATATCAAAGATTTTGCGGAAACAAGTTTTGGCCAGCTTAGGAAAATGATGAAAGATTGCAGGGTAATGGTTGCCAAAGATGTTTCAGAAGATGGCATTCAAAAATTCCTGGTGGTTGCAAATGGTCTTCTTAATGGCAAATATGTTTATGTAAAACAGTTGTACAGTATATATAATCATGTTGCATACATCATTGATTATACTGGCGAAGCAGGGATAAAAGACCCGTATGCAATCATAGCCGGGGATATTTTAAATTCACTTAAACCGCAAAAGATGACACGCCAGTAAATGTGTTAACTTTTCTCATTTGATGCAATGATATTTATATCAAACATCTGCTTTCATGCGCTACAATGTTTCCTGAGGATCCAAACAATTCTTGTGTGACTTTGCGAAAAACGGAGTTCAAATTTTTTCATTCACTTTTTTTCTTGACAGGTAGAAGTGTTTTTATTGAAAAAACGAAATATGGAAACCACATTTTCCCTTTATTCTCACAAGGTTATGCGAAGGAAATATTGTGGCGAAGGCCATCTGCTTCACTTTTTTTGCAGTAATTATCTTCAAATATTTTTTTGAAAATAATTTCCTGCTACATAAAACCTTATGGAGATATGGTTATTTTAAATAAAAAATTTCCATCCTTATCGTTGTAATTATAAATGATTGTAGTGCCTCTTTCTGCCCATTCTATTAATGCAGGATTTGTTTGTGATTTATATTTTAAGCTTGCTTCCAGGGTTTTTTTATAATTTTCAATACCTGGTGTAACCCCTTTTTGAATATTCAAAATAGAAAAATTGTATTGAAATGTATTATTGGGTAATGCAATTGCACCATCACCTCGTATGTTTTCATCTACCATTCTCGGGCTTTGACTGTTAACCACTTTGGCGCCGTGTATTAAAAATTCATCCGGTGGCTGATCAGTTATTGCCATTCTGTAAAAAACGAAACTTGCGACAAGTACAATGATGAAAGTTACCAGGTATATTTTTTTTCTTTGTGTAGTCATGGATTCTGTTTTATGCGGACAAATTTTACTTTCTTTCGAAAGCCATACTCAATCATCATTTTGTTTAAAATTAGCTTCAATTTTTTAATAAACCTGATATCGTGCATTAAAATATTTTAAGATTATTTTTAGATAAATAACGGCTATTTGTTAAAGCTTTCATAACTTCACCCTTCAAAAATTCCCTAAACTAAGTTATGAAAAAAGTATTTTTCTCCATGATTGGTTGCTTTTTATTGAT
>CAYXHX010000174.1:1276-1694 GCA_964464835.1 uncultured Chitinophagaceae bacterium
CACTACTGCCGCTGCAGATTCAGGCCCACGCAATACACCGAGCAAAATGGCTACAGGAACAATAACAAAAACAGCGCGTTTAGCTATGTCTTTAACTATGTTTATTTCTATCGAATCATTATTGATGGCAACAACTTCATTTTCCCAGAAAAAAAATGATTATCACCGGTTTGGTAATGTGGGTGTAGAAGATTTTGCAAAAAAATCGTATGATATTGATACATCTGCTGATGCGGTTTATTTATTTGATAATGCCTCCTCGCATCATACCGGAAATTCAAGCGGCACATTCTCCGTAGTTTTTGAAGTGCATACGCGTATTCGTTTGCTGCGCAAAAAAAGTTTTGGCGACCTCGCCACCGTAGAAATACACATGTATAAATGGAATCATGATAAAGATGTAATGAATGATATAGAT
>CAYXHX010000174.1:1750-5792 GCA_964464835.1 uncultured Chitinophagaceae bacterium
ACCAGGTGATTAAATTTACTTTCCCGAATCTTCGTGAAGGAAGTATTATTGAATATTCGTATAAAAAAACATTTCCGAATTACCAGTATTTACCTTCCTGGCAATTCCAGGATCAATATCCCAAACTCGAATGTATTTATGAAACTGAAGTGCCCGATTTTTTTCAGTTCGTAACCATGAACCAGGGATACCTGAAAATAGCCAAAGAAAATGTTTCTTACTCGGCGGATAATTTTTTTATAGTGGACCCGGATGCAAAAATATTTTCTCCAACATCAATTATCAGCCTGAGAAGTACTACTACCAAACATACCTGGGATTATAGAAATGTGCCCGGTTTAAAAACAGAACCATTTATCAGCCAATTGGGAAATTATGTTCAAAAAGTAAGCTTCCAGTTTTCGGCGATTTCATTTGAGGGCGAAGCGCCAAAATATTATTTGCATTCCTGGACACAGGCAGCAGAAGAATTATTAAAAGACAAAGATTTTGGCGCCGATCTCTCCAAAAAGAATGGTTGGCTGGATGATGAAATGCCTGCCGGAATAAATGAAATAAAAGAACCTTTAGCAAAAGCTGAAAAATTATTTCTATCCGTAAGGGATCACTACAAATGTTCAAAAGATTATGGCATGTATTTGACACAATCACTGAAGAAAGTTGTGGATGCTAAAAGTGGGAATGTGGCAGATATCAATTTATTATTGGTAGCCATGTTGCGCAATGCCGGCCTTACTGCAAATCCGCTGATACTTAGTACGCGTGACCACGGCAAAGCTTTTGACCAATATCCCATTATGGAAAAATTCAATTATGTGATTGCAGAACTGGAAATTGGCGATACCATGTATTTACTCGATGCATCTGACCCGAGCCTTGGGTTTAATAAACTGGATCCAAAATGCTACAATGGAAATGGAAGATTGATTTCAGCAAAGCCCTCACTTATTGATTTATCGCCCAATATTTTGCTCGAAAATACAGTAAGTTCTGTATTTCTTATAAATGGTGAAAATGGGCAAATGACCGGCACATCATCCACTTTAATGGGTGATATAGAATCGGCCAACATGCGAATCCAAATGAAAAAGGAAAATGCAGAAACTTATTTTCAAAAATTAATGAAGTCGTATTCAATTCCCATAAAGCTGGAAAACGGCCATATTGATTCTTTGCAAAACCCCGGCATGCCGGTGAGCGTGCAATATGATTTCAAATTTAAAATGGGAGATGATATTATTTATTATAACCCCATACTATCTGAAAATACATATAAAACAAATCCTTTTAAATCAGCCAAAAGATTTTATCCTGTAGAAATGCCCTATTGCATGGATGAAACTTATATCCTCGATATGGAAATCCCAGAAGGGTATGTGGGGGATGAACTTCCAAAATCGGAAAAAGCATTGCTGAATTCAAAGGATGGATTTTATGAATATATTATTCAACAATCGGATGGGCATATTCAACTCCGGTCAAGATTGAAATTAAATAAAGCAACATTTGAACCTGCTGCGTATGAAACCTTGCGTAATTTTTTTGCATTCGTAGTAGAAAAACAAAACAATCAAATTGTTTTTAAGAAAAAATAAAATATGAAAATTCATCTATCATTTTTCCTTCTTTTATTGTTCATTTATTCAAACATTTCTGCCCAATCCTATAATGCAGCAATGATTCCTGATTCGCTGCTCCAACATGCAAATGCAGTAAAGCGGGTTGAAGAAACAAAAATAGTCATACATGGAATTGATAAAGCCACCATTTATCATACCTACGCAATTACTGTGTTGAATGAAGCCGGGGATAAATATGCAAGGTATCTCAATTTCTATAATAACCTCATCAGCTTGAATAATATTCATGGAAATTTGTATGATGCCAACGGAAAATTAATCAGGTCAGTTGCACAAAAAGATATTGAAGATTATTATAGTGAAGATGAATCTACATTGATCACGGATAACAGATTTAAAACCTACAACTTTTATAATAATCAATATCCATATACGGTAGAATTTTCTGATCGCCAGGAATATAATGGATTATTTTTTTTAGAAAGCTGGCACCCGCAGGAAAGCAACGTGATGTCTGTAATGAAAAGCAGGTATATTGTAGAAACACCCATGAATTTTGAACTCCGGTATAAACAATTGAATGATGCATATTCCCCCACCATTCAAAATACCGGGGATGTAAAAATATATACCTGGGAAACAAGGAATACATGCGCTTTTGAAAGTGAAGATTTTTCCCCTGCATTGTCGGATATTACGACTGCTGTTTACCTCGCACCTGTCCGTTTTAAAATTGATGGCCATGAAGGAAGTATGGATACCTGGAAAAATTTTGGAAAATTTGTCGCAGGGCTGAATGCAGGAAAAGATGCACTCCCGGATAATGTAAAACAAGATGTACATCAACTCACGGATGGCCTTACGGATAATCATCAGAAAGCAATTTTGCTATATGACTATTTGCAAAAAAACACGCGGTATATCAATGTGAAAATTGGTATCGGCGGATGGCAGCCTTTTGATGCAACCTATGTAGCCACTAAAAAGTATGGCGATTGTAAAGCCTTGTCCAATTATCTGAAAAGTTTGCTGGAAGAAGCCGGCATTACAGCTTATTATGTATTGGTGAAAGGAAGTGAGGATGATGTGCATGGTTTATGGGAAGATTTCCCGGCGCCCTATTTCAATCATGCCGTTTTATGTTTGCCACTTGGAAAAGATACAACCTGGTTTGAATGTACAAGCCAAACAGCCGCGCCGGGATTTATGGGTGCATGGGTAGGAAACCGCGAAGCTTTACTTATAAAAGATGATGGCGGATATGTTGTACATACGCCTGTATATGATGAAAAAACAAATTTGCAATTGCGAAAAGTAGTTGCCACAATTGATGAATCGGGAAACCTGCAAGCCAATCTTTTTACACAATATACCGGCGTAGAACAGGAACTGCCACATGCCCTGATCAATGAAGTCAATAAAGAATTCAGGGACAGGTATTTAAATACACGAATCAGTTTGCCAAGTTACGAAGTACAGGATGTGAAATATGTGGAAGAAAAAAAATCAATTCCTGAAGTGGATGAAACCCTGCAATTAACTGCCGCGCATTATGCAACAGTTACAGGCAAAAGGCTTTTTGTAAAACCAAATCTTATTAATAAAAACGGCGTATTGCTGAATGATGAAAAGAAGCGGCATTTTCCTATAGAATACACTACAGCATTTACCCATATAGATTCTATTGATATTACGGTGCCGGAAGGGTTTACAGTAGAGGCAATGCCCAAAGATGTAATGCTATCCAATAAATTCGGCAACTATTCCATGACGGTTTCTTTCACGGGGAATATCATTAAAGTAGTAAGGATATATAGCCGGCATGCAGGGATTTTCCCGGCTACGGATTTTAACCTGTTTGCAGATTTCAACAATACAATTTATAAAGCCGATAGGGGGCAATTGGTGTTGGTGAAGAAATAAGATTTTTATGAAAGGCGAACGAATTCAATTTTTTTTTTCCAACATAAAAATAATTTTATGCTTTATCATGATTTTGAATAAGCAGTTTTCAATTGCACAAAATAGGATTGATCGTGTTGTAATTGTAAATTCTAGTATTGACCTTATTAAGGAAAGAAATGCGGCAATTAATATTTTTGCAAACAGTTTAAACAATTATTCTGGAGGCAGATTGCCTGCATTTCTTTTTGATGAATGTTTTGACCTGCAAAGTGGTTTATGGGAAGGGCTACATTCACCCGTTTGCTTGCGTTGGGAAGTTTTGGAAAAAGTAAACAACAAAAATGCTTTGAAACTAATCTTAGATAAGAATGATCGAAGGTTAAAACGGAAATGCAGTTATGATAATCATGGAGAATACCCGCAACTTGTTATTCCCATGATTGAAAAATCGTTCTGTCAATTATTATGGGAAAGGTATGAACAATTAAATTGATAAAATAAGAATCCACCAAAACCTGGAATACTTCCGATGGTATTGATTTTAGTTCTACCTTTAA
>CAYXHX010000175.1:0-5194 GCA_964464835.1 uncultured Chitinophagaceae bacterium
AAAGGTAAACCCTTCTTTTGAATAAAAATTCTTTGGTTATGGAATTGACTTTAATGCCCCTTTTTTGGATTTCAAAAACACATTTTTACCAATTCAAAGTAATCCTGATGATTCAAGACAGCTAAGGAAAAATTGAAAAATATCCTTTTCTTAGGCCTGGTTTTGTTCATTAAAACTCATCATCCAATGGATGCCAAATTTATCGGTAAACATACCAAAATAATCACCCCAAAAAGTATCGGCCATAGGCATTGTAATCTTTCCACCTACTGATAAGGCATTAAATAAAGTATCAGCCTCCTGTTTACTTTCTGCTGTTATGGACACAGAAAAATTATTTCCCTGTACAAAGGATGGCGCCCAATCGCCGCCTGTATCGCTGCCCATCAAAATAGATTTTCCGATAGGTAAACTTACATGCATAATTTTTTCTTTATCAGATTCCGGTACTTTGTAGTCTTCACTTTCCGGCATACTTCCAAATCGCCCGATGAAAGTAAACTCCCCACCAAATGCAGATTTATAAAAATTAAATGCTTCTTCACAGTTTCCATTAAAGTTTAAGTATGTGTTTGTAGTTGCCATTTTTTTAATTTTTAATAAAACTAATCCAATTCCACCTTTTTTAAAAAATAAAATTTGAAATTATTTGCTAAAGTGCAGGCATGGATTTTATAAAATATATTTTAGCTGCAAATTTTATTTCCTCAATAAATACATATTTTTTTAATATATATTTATTTACCAACTACTCTTTTTATTCTCTGCTCCAACATCATCAAATCCGCTAAAACGATTGCTGCCACTGCTTCGAGAATCACGGGCACTCTTAATGCAATACAGAGGTCATGCCTGCCTTTAATGGATAAAGTTTCCAACTTTTGGGCTTTGCTATTCCATGTTTCCTGTGTTTGTGGAGTGGATGAAGTTGGCTTTATAGCAACCCGGAAAACAAGATCATTGCCATTAGTGATACCACCATTGATTCCACCGGCATGATTTGTTTTTGTTTTCCCGGATGCATTTTCAATGACATCATTGTGTTCACTTCCAAACATTTTTGCGGCAGAAAAACCTGCGCCAAATTCAATGCCTTTTATCGCAGGAATGGCAAATGCAAGATGTGCAATTAAAGATTCTGCACTGTCGAAAAACGGTTCACCTAACCCGGCCGGCAAGCCATGAATGGTACACGCTGCAATTCCACCAATACTGTCTTTGGCTTTAATGGCTTTTGCCAATCCATCTTCAATATTTTTTTCACCGCCTGCTTCAATTAATGTTGCAGTAATGGAAATATTTTTCAATAATTTTTTTGCAATCACTCCAGCGGCTACCAATGCCACTGTCAGCCTTCCGCTGAAATGCCCGCCACCTCTATAATCCTGGAAACCTCCAAATTTTTGTTGTGCTACAAAATCTGCATGCCCCGGCCTTGGAATGTCTTTCAGTTTTTCATAATCTTCTGACCGAATATTTTTATTTTCAAAAATAATAAGTACTGGCGCGCCGGTAGTCTTGCCATTAAAAATTCCTGATTTTAATAAGGGTAAATCATCCTCTTTACGTGGCGTTGTTCCTTTTTGCAAACCGCCTTTTCTTCGCTCAAGATCATTCAAAAAATCTTCCTGTTGCAAAGAAAGCCCGGCAGGTACGCCATCAAGGCTTAAGCCAACAATGTCGCTATGACTTTCACCAAAAATTGTTATGCGAAAAATTCGTCCAAATACATTCATATAAAAAATTAAATGGAGTTTGTAAAAATACAAGTTAGATAATAGAAATCGAAGCGCCCAAAGTTTGTAAATCCCTGAAAAAATTGGGATAGGATTTATTTACTACTTCTGCATCTTGTATCAACGTTTCACCATCTGCTAACAATGCTACAATTGCACACATCATTGCAATGCGATGATCATTATGCGTTTGAATAATGGATGGATTAATTGTGTTGCCGCCGGTTATAATCATTTCATCATTTTCAATAGAAATGGGAATACCCATTTTTTTTAATTCCTGTTGAATTGCTTCAGCCCTGTTCGATTCCTTATGTTCAAGCCGATGCACTCCTTTAATTGATGTAATACCTTCGCAACAACTTGCCAAAGCTGCCAGGGGAGGAAACAAATCGGGGCAACCTGTGGCATCAAAGTGAAATGCTTTCAAAGGTGATTTTGATAAATGAAAAGTTCCATCCCGGAATTTGATTGTTGCACCACATGATTTCAAAACATCCACAACTGTTTTATCCGGTTGAGAAGATTGTATGTCTAATCCACTAATATTGATATTGCCTGCAATAGCGCCGGCAACCATCAAGAATGCACCTCCACTCCAATCTCCTTCAATAGTATACACTCTTTTCTTATTCAATTTTTTTTCACTCTTTCCATTGTAATAAAATGAAGAAAAATCTGAATAAACCGGCAGATGCATGTCAAATTTTTTCATTACATCCAATGTCAAATCAATGTAACCGGCACTATTTAAATTCTTTACGGTAATAGTTACTCCAGTTGCATTTACGGCAGAATATGCCATTAGTAACCCAGTTAAAAATTGCGATCCAATAGAGCAATCAATTTCAATATTTTTTGGAATTAAAGGGCCTTGAAATGTGAAAGGCAGCTTGCCGGTTTGCGAATGAATTTTTACATTTATGGAAGGAAAAATTTTTTCTAAAAAATCCATAGGCCGCTTTTGCAAACTTTCATCACCAGTACAATCAATCGGATGATCAAGCAATGCTGCAATTGGCACAAACATGCGCGTGGCGAGGCCGCTTTCACCGAAATGAATTTGGATATTTCTTGTTCTATTTTCAAATTTTTCCGGAAATCCTTCACTGATAATTTCCAGAGAATCATTTGTCAATACGGAAACTGATGCACCAAATTTTTCAATAATGTTTTTTGCAACAATGCTATCAGCAGATGAACATGTATTTTGCAAAATTGTTTTTCCAGGGCATATCAAAGAGGCAGCAAGTGTCCGCTGCATATAGCTTTTGGAAGGTGGCGCGGAAACATTACCGGTTAAAAAAGATTTATGAATGATACACTGCATTCGGCAATTTTTGCATTTCTATTAAAAGTTGAGATAAAGGAATAGGATAAATAATTGCTTTGCCTATTTGTTCCAACAAAATATAATCAATGGAATCGTTACGGCTTTTTTTATCTTTTTGCATTATTGCAAAAATATTTTTAGCATTCATTTTTTTATGTATAGGCAAACCATATTTTTTCAAAAGGTTTATTACTCTTTCCACTTCTTTAAAATGCAAAATATTCATGCTGAATTTTGCAGCAGCTGCCATACCTATAGAAATGGCAAAACCATGCGGCAATTTAAATTCATTCTCAATTGCATGGCCGAGTGTGTGCCCGAAATTGAGTAGTTTGCGTACGCTTTTTTCATAAGGGTCTTCCTGTACAATTTTCATTTTCAAATGCACATTTTTTTGTATCAGCTTGTCCAATTTCCGGCTATCATTTTGAAAATCTTTTAATTCATTTTTTTCCATGTAATTAAAGAGGTTTCGGTCACGGATACAGGCATGTTTTATAATTTCTGCAAAGCCATTTACCCATTCTTTTTGGGGCAAACTGTGAAGAAATTTTTTATCGTACACAATAAAATCAGGTTGTTGGATAAGGCCAATCATATTTTTATACAGGCCGGAGTTGATCCCGTTTTTTCCTCCAAGAGCCGCATCCACCATAGAAAGTATGGTTGTAGGAAAAAATCCAAAACGAATACCGCGTATATATATCCCTGCAACAAAGCCTGTAATATCGGTAACCACACCTCCACCAATTCCTATTAAAAATGTTTGGCGGTTAGCGCCTAATATGATGAGTTGTGTGATGATTGAATGAACGACAGTTTCATTTTTATTTTCTTCTCCCCTTTCACATACAATAGTTTTCCATCCAATGAATGTTCGTTGATGTTTTTTAAAAACATTTTTATCAATGATTAAAATGGCATTGTTTTTATCTACGATTTTTTCAAGCCTTGAAAATGAATCATTGAAAAAAACAGTGCAATCTTTTTCTTTAAAATGAAAAACTTTTTTATACATTGTATGGTTTGAAAAAATATTTCAGAAATTGAACTTAGAGTTCAAATATAAGAAGATGAAGGTGGATGAAATTGAAAAAATCAATTACAACTTTTAATCATTCATTATTTTATTCTGATGTTGAATACTTTCAATATGTACAGAATCGAAGTATTTCACAAGGAATTCCTTACTGAGGTTTAGCTGCTCGCTTTTTGCCAAAGCGCGCTCCAGGATTTCATTCCAGCGTTTAGTTTGAAGAATGGTAATATTATTTTCCTTTTTATATAGCCCGATTTTATCGGCAATTTTCATGCGGGCAGCAAGAATCTGCATCAGTTCATCATCAAGCTGGTCAATCTGTTCACGCAATTTTAAAAGTGCAGCATGGCTTTCTTCATTCACTCCATTTTCCCGCCGCCAAATGATTTGATCCAAAATTTCTGCGAGCTGTGTGGGCGTTACCTGTTGCTTCGCATCACTCCAGGCTGAATCCGGGGTAATATGGCTTTCAATCATCAGGCCATCAAAACCAAGGTCGGCTGCTGTTTGCGACACATCCAAAATAATATCTCTGCGCCCACAAACATGAGATGGGTCATTGATCATCATGATATTTGGATTGCGCCTTTTCATATCAATGGCAAGATGCCACATTGGAGCATTGCGGTAATGTGTATTTCCATAAGAAGAAAACCCGCGATGAATGAGGCCTGTATTTTTTATACCGGCTTTTAAAATTCTTTCCAAAGCGCCGAGCCACAATTCAATATCTGGATGAATGGGATTTTTTATAAATACCGGGATGTCCACTCCTTTCAATGCATCAGCTATATCCTGTACACTAAATGGATTAACAGTGGTGCGCGCTCCAATCCATAAAATATCAATATGGTGTAATAATGCTTCTTCGACTTGTTTTGACGTGGCAACTTCTATAGCTACCGGTAGGCCTGTAATTTGTTTTACTTTTTGTAACCAGGGCAAACCAATAGAACCAATCCCTTCAAAGCTTCCTGGCCTGGTTCTCGGTTTCCAAATTCCGGCTCTGAAAATATCTATTAGTGCTGTTTGTTTTAATTGAATGGCTGTTTGTATAACTTGCTCTTCCGTTTCAGCGCTGCATGG
>CAYXHX010000175.1:5204-5779 GCA_964464835.1 uncultured Chitinophagaceae bacterium
CATTCTAATAAACATTTTCGTTACCTGGAATTTGCATCGTTCATCCTGATTCTGCGGCCTTTAAAGTTTTTACCATCAATGGCACGAATCATTTTATGTGCGGCATCTTTTTCAATTTCTACCCAACTATTCATTTCTTTCATATCAATGCGGCCCAACACATCTTTGCGAAGGTCGCTCATATCAAGAATATATTGTAAAAAGCTGGCTTTATAAAAGCCATCTTTTGTCCCCAAATTTACAAATAGCCTTGCAAAACCATTTTTGTCATCATCAAAGGGCCTGCCTTTTCCGCGGTTTTTTCCAAAGTTTTCACTTTTCTTTCCCGGCCTGAAGTCATCATTTCTATGACTTCGTTTTTCTTCACGGATATTCAGGTCACTTGCATTTTCATAATATTTCAGGAAACGGTCAAATTCGGCTGCAGCAACTTTTTGCAAAACAGTTTCTTTTGAAACGTGGGCAAATTTTTCTTCCAATAAAGGGAGGTAATTTGCATACGCGCCTTTGCTGATATCCGTTTCGAGCAATTTATCCATAAACCAACTCAATTTAATAATAATCACGATCTATTA
>CAYXHX010000176.1:0-1133 GCA_964464835.1 uncultured Chitinophagaceae bacterium
GCACTTTTTTTCAAAATTCCAAATGCACGTATGATTTCAACTGGCATGCTGCCTGAGAATGTAAAATCCAACTGTACAGTCGAGGCATTTATTGAAGTTGCAATAATTGTTTTTTAATTCCATCAAGGCTTGTGATTCCAGTGCATTGGAAGATGAAATGCCATTCAATTTCCAGGCATTGATGATGCTGTTTTTTTCAGATGCAATATGAGATAGCCAATGAAGCGCTTTTTCTTTATTGGAATCATCATTTTTATACTTGCCATATGTAAAGAGAATAGGAATAATAGTATTGATGATAATATTATCAATCATTTGTGTACCCAGTTTTTTAGGTTTAAATGGGGTGAGATTATCAAAAGTATAATGATAATGCCAGTAATCATTTGCTGATACATCCAGCAGTTCTCTTATTTCAATAATTGTTTCAATCTCGAGGATTTTTGAAAATAAATGCGAGGATTTGCAAATCAGTTGTGCCAGTTGAGCAAGCCGGATGGTAGGAAAATTTGCAGGCCGCATTCTTAAAAATGCAGGAGAAATATGATTGGCTTGAAGGGAATTATTCCTGGCCATAAAATAATATTCTTTCTGCAGCAATTTCGGATAGTCATCTTCGAAATCCTGTTGCAATAGCCCGGCTTGTCCAAATAGCAATGCTTCAATGAGAATTAAATTGCTTTTCTTTTTTGCCAAAAATTTTACCGGAATTGACCTGGCGATAAGTTCGAAAGCATGTGCATTGACTTTAATGCCAAAATTTTTTGCCAGCATCCACCAGAAAATTTCTTCCCAATTGGATTTTGTTATACCAAGCTGATCAATAATTTCTGCTGACTTTCGCTCCAATCTTTCAATTGCAAGCCGTTGTTTCCATGCCGTCCATTGCAGGTAATTTAAAGCAGGCAAGTGTTCTGCACAGGGAACAAAATTTCCTGGTTGCATCAGGCGTTCATAACGTTGCAATAATAAATTACTTACCCGGTCTTTTAATTCTAATGTTGGAACTTTTTGCCCTCGGCTATTCATTGTATCTTCATCAAAAGCCCATACAACATGAAGGATCACATTATCATATTTTATATCGTGATCGTGCTTGTGCTTTTTCCATTGAGAAGAAGAAATATGGATTT
>CAYXHX010000176.1:1143-5261 GCA_964464835.1 uncultured Chitinophagaceae bacterium
ATATTTCCTGCCCAGGTTGTTCCATCTAAAATAATTTGAGCGTTTGTAAAATCAGGCCCCTGGTGTTTATTCAAAGTGCCGGGCCGGATGATGTGTAATGAAGCGCCTTCCGTTGAGGTGAGGGAATGTTGATTCAGGTATTGAAATTGCCAAATAAATTGTAACAGCTTCTCTGTCATCTTTTGTACTTCAGGTATATAAAATACAAAAGATTTTTGAATTTTACATACAAACCCCAAAGAATTTTATTCAGGCAAATGTATCCGAAGATGAGGCAGCAATAAACTCACTGGTAAACCCATTACATTATAATAATCCCCTTCAATAGCGCGTATGCCAATTATTCCAATCCATTCCTGGATGGCATAGGCACCGGCTTTGTCATAAGGCTTATAATTTTGGACATACCAAAGTATTTCTTTCTTTTTTAATGAATGAAAAAAAACTTTTGTTACAGCGCTAAAACCAATATGTTCATTCTCTTTCAAAATAGAAACACCTGTAATTACCTGATGCTCATTGCCGGAAAGTTGCTCCAGCATTGCAACTGCTTCATCCTCGCTTTGTGGTTTTCCGAGAATGGTATTTTGAATTAAAACAATTGTATCGGCAGCTACAATTGGCAACTTGTTTGTTTTTTCCCGGGTTAGCAAAATATGCTCTTTTACAGCTTTTGCTTTTTGCGTGGCAAGATACAGTGGTACTTTTTCAGGAGATAAATCATTTTCATAAACTTCTTCAATTCCAGGCAAGGCCAGATCAAATGGCACTTGTGCCATTTCAAGTAATTGCTTTCGCCTTGGTGATTGGGATGCTAAAATAATTTTTTGATACAATTCGTTTTTTATTTTTTAATTATAGAATTTAAAAAACAGTAAGGATAAAATCCCGGCCAGCATTATCAACTTTATATATGTGCTAAGCCTGTGGAAATCTGTTTGCTTATTGGCCTTAAACAATAATTGCAGGCATAGCGCCAGTGGAATAATCACAAACAATACAAAATAAACTATAGCGAGCCACCAACGCAATTGTATTAAATATACCTGTACTACCAACAAAACAACGATCAACAAAATAAAACAAGCTGCTGTGAATATCCGTGCTGCCGGTATTCCCCAAACAATAGGCATGGTAGTGCAGCCTTGCTTGCGGTCGCCTTCAGTATCTTCCATATCTTTTACCACTTCCCGGATAAGTGAAATAATAAATGCAAAACCTGCATAGAGAAAAGATATACGCAGGATTTTATCTGTTTGCAGAAGATTGTGGCTGCCAAATAAATGTTTGTTTTCGCACCAGGGAATTACTAAGATAACCCATGCAGTCAATAAAGAAATAAGGATATTTCCGGAAAGAAATTTTCTCTTCAAAGAAATTGAATATAAAAAAAGCAGGAGCGCACAAGCCAGGTTTGTTATACCCAAAAACCAAATCCTTGAAGTAAAATCTATGTAAAAACCAATAGCTATGCCCGTGATACTCAGGATGAAATGAAGCGTAATTGTCCACCTTCTTGAAATCATTTTATCAACAATTATTTTGTCGGGTTTATTGATGAGGTCAATATTCAAATCAAAATAATCATTGATGATGTAACCCGCAGCAGCAATTAAAACAGAAGAAAAACAAAGCAGGATAAAATTCCTTTCGGTTAAAAACGGGCGCAGGCCTGCTTCTCCGTATAATGGAAAGATCACACAAAACAGAAACAAGGATTGTGTAATGATAATAAATAAGAGATTGGGCCAGCGAATTAACCGGAAAAAAGCGGTGATTTGTTTCAAGTGGTTTGAAATTTAATCCTTTGCAAATGTATTAAAGAAAGGTTACAGCGCCTTAATATTTGTATCTGAGTGCCATGCATGATTTAATTGCAATACTTTTTCTATTACATCCCGTACGCAACCTTCGCCTCCTTTTATTTTAGAGATATAGTGGCAAATGCTTTTAATTTCTCTTACGGCATCTGCTGGGCAACATGCAATGCCGGCATTTTTCAAAATAGTATAATCCGGGATGTCATCACCCATGCATAAGATTTCTTTTTGCTGCAAATGATTTTCTTGCATGAATTTTTCCATCAAAGCCCATTTATCCTCCACCTGCATATACACATCAGAGATTCCCAATTTTTTTAACCGTTGTTCGGATTCCGGCGAATTGCCTCCGGAAATAATTAATATTTTGTAATGCATTTTGATGGCCAGTTGTAATGCATATCCATCTTTAATATTCATCACACGCGTCATTGCACCACCGGGCATCAGGTATAATTTCCCATCCGTTAATACACCATCAATATCAAAAACAAATGTGGTTACATTTTTAAAATATTCCAGTACATTCATAACAAGTTGCTTAATATAATTAGCGAAACTAAGCCTTTTGAAGGTTCATTTCAATGGGCAAAGATGATTCTTTTTATCAATTAAACACGGTGCTATGGATCTTTAAAAGATATTTGAAGCAGCGATTTAAGGCATAAATTTGTCTTTATTTATAATGTATTGTAATGTTTTTAAAAAAAAGAGATAACCATGAAGCAATCTATTATTCTAATCATCTGTGTTATTTTTAGTTTTGAAGGAAAGGCTGAAAATAATTTTAATAAGGCCTTTATAATAAATGATACTTTGCCCGGGTACAATATTTTCCCGGATTCAAATAGTATCAAATCATCTATTTTAGGTTTGAACCCTGGAAATAAATTTTTATTTAAAAGCGAAAAGGGAAACCTATTTTCATTAGCTCCGGATAATATGTATTGCATCGCGCCAATTGAATTGCAACAAATGCCTGTTCAAAAAGATAAGGTTTTACCCTTTATGCCCAATCAAATTCCACAAGTAAAAAAATTACCGTTGACGGGCAAGCCTTTTTAAATACATTCAATAACTTTTGTTTTCTAACATTGCGGAATTGCCCCACTGAAATAATTGAAAGAAATATCCGTTATTTTTGTTTTAATGTACGCCATCGTTGATATTGAAACCACGGGAAGTTTTGCTTCGGAAAACGGGATCACGGAAATTGCAATTATTTTGTTCGATGGAGAAAAAGTGGAAGAACGGTTTGAAACCCTTGTACAGCCTCGATTTCCCATTCCAAAATTTGTTAGCCATCTCACTGGCATCACCAATGCAATGGTAGCTTCTGCGCCCTTATTTTCTGAAATTGCATTGATTGTACACCGCATGCTGCACAACAGGATTTTTGTGGCCCACAATGTAAATTTTGATTATTCATTTATCAAATATCATTTACGCGAAAGTGGGATTGAATGGAATGCGAAAAAAATGTGTACCCTCAAACTCGCACGGCAAGCATTTCCCGGCATGCAGAAATATGGGCTTGGATCATTGTGCCGAAACCTGGAAATCCCGATTGAACACAGGCACCGTGCCGGCGGAGATGCAGATGCTACTTGTATCGTATTTGATAAAATTTTAAAAAAAGGTGGTGATAAATTAATCCGGCAATATTTTAAAAAAGAAAACCGTGCACAAATTTTACCGCCCAATTTGCCCGCTTCCGCATTACAAAAAATTCCAAACACTCCGGGGGTTTATCATTTCCACAATGAGCAAGAAAAGATCATTTATACCGGAAAGGCAAAATCCCTGAAAGCTAGGATTGCCGGGCATTTTACCGGATTTAATACAAGTAAGAAAAGGCAGGACTTTTTACGTAAAATATATTCTGTTTCCTATACGGTATGTGCCACGGAATTAGCCGCTTTTATCCTTGAAAGTATTGAAATAAAAAAACGATGGCCTGAATATAATATCAGCCAGAAAAATGCAGAACAGTTATATGGTATTTACGCATTTGAAGATATGAAAGGCTATCAACGGCTTGCCATTAATAAAGTAACTAAAACTTTGCCGCCACTTTCAACTTTTACATTGTTTGCAGATGCACACAGGGCTTTATGGAAATTAGTGCATCAATTTAATTTATCTGCACAATTGTGTTTTTTGGATAAATCACCAATTAATTTTACGTCGTCATTAAAAATATGTATTTGATGGATATCATCAACTAATAAATTGTTATTCAAACATTCCACGTACTCCTCAAGTCGTTCAACATTTTTTGGTTCAAAAAATTCTATT
>CAYXHX010000176.1:5271-5759 GCA_964464835.1 uncultured Chitinophagaceae bacterium
CAATTGATCATTCATTATTGGAATCTTTTGAAAGTTATAATGAAAAAGTGAAGGAAGCAATTCAAGATTTACAAAATATGCAAACTGATTTTTTAATCATGCAAAAGCCAATCTTTCAACAGGGAAAATTTTGCGTGTTAATAGAAAAAGGGAAGTTTTTTGGAATGGGTTTAATTGAGGAAAACATTGATTTCACAAACAGGCAAATGATTCAAAAACATATTACAAGGTACCCACATAATGCAGTGATTATGTCATTGATAAAATCATATATATTGAAATACCCGGATCATGTGCATTCCTTCAATACTGTAGAAATTCCAGCTTAACTTTGCGATATAATTATTATTTTAAATTGACTAAAAATTTTTCAAATGGTAAAAATCGAATTAGCCCAGATTAATGCAGATTATGATTTTGAAGCCACGGGGCCAAATGGCCATAAAGTACAAATGCAAAATGGTAAACATGCATTTGGTACCAGCCCA
>CAYXHX010000177.1:0-5757 GCA_964464835.1 uncultured Chitinophagaceae bacterium
CGCCACCCAATGTAAGCCCATGTGGAGCAACAATTACAGGAATTGAAGAATAGCGCAACCGCATCATAGAATCCTGGAACACACGGATGGCCATATTTAATTCGTCAAAATCTTGTTCAATAGCATACATGAAGATCATTCCCACATTTGCGCCAGCGCTGAAATTTGGGCCATCATTGGCTATAACAAGGCCCTTGAATTTTTCCTCTGCTAAATTGATTCCTTTATTCACGGCTTCGATCACTTCACTGCCAATGGTATTCATTTTTGTATGCCATTGCAATGCTAATACATCATCACCTATATCATACAATGCGGCATTTGCATTTTTCCAAACAATATTCTCTGAAAAATTTGAGAGGATAATGAATGAAGAAGAACCGGGCTTTTCTATATAAGATTTTGAAGGAATATCATAATACAGTTGTTTCCCTTTATCTGTTTTATAGAAATGGGAAAAACCTGCGGCAATCATCTCATCAATCCAGGAAGCCACTTTAAATCCGGCTGCTTTCATTTTCTCTACAGTATCAGCAACGCCGAGTGCATCCCATGTTTCAAATGCGCCTGCATCCCATCCAAAGCCTGC
The DNA here is from genome assembly GCA_964464835.1 of uncultured Chitinophagaceae bacterium. Taxonomy (GTDB): domain Bacteria; phylum Bacteroidota; class Bacteroidia; order Chitinophagales; family Chitinophagaceae; genus JAFDXJ01. The sequence continues at coordinate 590 of CAYXHX010000177.1, forward strand.
TTTCATGGCATCGTCAATACTGTATAACTCATCGCTTATTTCGGGAATGCGGAAGGATACATAAGAGAATAATGAATAATTGAACTGGCGATAAAATTCTCCGGCTTTATCCGTCCCCTGCATCATCAGTTTCATGCGATCCTGAAGATTTTCAATTGCCCGGGCTGCTTCAAGTGTTTTGAATGCAGGTTTTTTTCGTGGCTCATATTCAAACGTGGATAAATTGAGGACTTGTATATCTTTTTTACCTCCTTTTGTTGCCGGCATTTTTTTATAAAACCCTTGACCGGATTTATCACCGAGCCAATTATTTTCAACCATTTTATTCAACCAGGATGGAATCACGAAAAGCTCTCTACGTTCATCACCAGGTACATTATCATATACGCCTTTAGCAACATTTACCAATGTATCTATTCCAATTACATCTGCTGTACGAAACGTAGCAGATTTAGGCCTTCCTGAAACCGGGCCGGAGAGTACATCAAGTTCATCTATTGTTAAGCCGATTTTATCAACGGCATTAAAAACTGCCATCATACTTAATACACCAATTCTGTTGGCTATAAATGCAGGCGTGTCTTTGCAATGAACTGTTGTTTTTCCTAAAAACAAATCACCGTAATGCAATAAAAAATCTACTACTTCTTTTGTGGTATCCGGGGACGGTATGATTTCCAGTAAACGCAAATACCGGGGCGGATTAAAAAAATGTGCACCACAAAAGTGTTCTTTAAAATCCTGCGAGCGGCCATTCGCAAGCAAATGAATAGGAATGCCCGACGTATTTGAAGTAATGAGTGTACCTGGTTTCCGAAGCGAATCCACTTTTTCGAAAAGTTGTTTTTTGATGTCCAATCTTTCGATAATTACTTCTATCACCCAATCACAATTTTTAATTTTTGCCAGGTCATCTTCAAAATTCCCGGTTGTAATTCTTTGTAAAGTTTCTTTTGTATAAATGGGAGAAGGATTGCTTTTAACTGCAGTGGCCAAATCATCGTTTACGATTTTATTCCTTTGTGATTTACTGGCATTTTCCGGCAAATCTTTGGGTAAAATATCTAATAATAATACTTCCACGCCAATGCCTGCAAAAAGGCATGCAATGCGCGAACCCATCACACCACTTCCAAGGACTGCTACTTTATTTATATTTCTATTCATATCTGTTGCTTTAAAAAATTATTGCCATTTGCAAAACTGCATTATAAAACTTAACTTATCCTGGAGCCCGCAGGGATAGCGGTTTCAGGGCTTATAAAAAAAAGTTTTCCGTTTTCGTCTTCCGCCATTAAAATCATCCCATTGCTTTCAATACCGCGCATCTTACGCGGTGCAAGATTTGCTACTACCACTACCTGCCTGCCAATTATTTCATCAGCTTGGAAATGCATTGCAATGCCGGAAACAATGGTTCGTATTTCTGTACCCATATCAATAGAAAGTTTTAAAAGCTTATCTGCTTTTTCCACTTTGATGGCTTCGCGAATGAACCCGGTACGCAAATCAAGTTTTGCAAAATCTTCAAACTGTATAGTAGGTTTAATGGGTTGTTCTTCTTTCTTTTCAATGAGTGGTTGATCTTGTGTTTCCATTGTTACAAGGCCTTGTTTTAATTTTTGAATTTGCTTTTCGATTTCTTCATCTTCAATTTTCCGGAATAATAATTCCGGTGGCCGAAGTGAATAACCCACACGCAACAGCTTAATGCTTCCAGCATTTTCCCAATCCAACATTTTTTCTACTACCTTCAATTGATGCATCAATTTTTTTGCGGTAAAAGGTAAAAATGGATGAATGAGAATCGCCAGGTTGGCAGTCAGTTGTAAACATACATGAATACAATTGTCAATATTTTTTTGCAATGATGGGTTATCGGTTATTTTTTTGACCAGTATCCAGGGTTCTTTTTCCTGCATATATTTATTGCCTTTTCTTGCAAGGTCAATTACTTCATACAGCGCTTCACGAAATTTATATTGTTCAATATTTTTTTCAATGGTTGATTTTGCAGTATGGATATCAAGTATCAGTTGTTTATCTTTTTCATCTATGACGTCATTGTGGAATGCCGGGACTTTACCAATGCATAATTTGTGCATTAGCACCATTGTGCGATTCACAAAATTTCCAAAAATGCTCACGAGCTCATTGTTATTCCTGTCCTGGAAATCTTTCCATGTAAAATCATTGTCTTTGGTTTCCGGAGCATTGGCGCAAAGTACATAGCGCAAAACATCTTCGCAACCGGGAAATTCTTCGAGGTACTCATTTACCCACACCGCCCAATTGCGGCTGGTAGAAACTTTTTCACCTTCAATATTCAGAAATTCATTCGCAGGAACATTTTCCGGAAATATAAAACTGCCATGTGCTTTCAGCATTGCCGGAAAAATAATGCAATGAAAAACAATATTATCTTTTCCAATAAAATGAACAAGTTTGGTATCATCTTTTTGCCAGTAATCTTTCCAGTTTTCTGTGAGTTCTTTGGTAGCGCTGATGTAGCCGATTGGTGCATCAAACCATACGTATAAAACTTTTCCATTTGCATCGGGCAAAGGCACTTTTACGCCCCAGTTACTGTCACGCGTCATGGCACGAGGCTGCAAACCGTTATCCAGCCAGCTTTTGCATTGGCCATATACATTGGGCTTCCATTCTTTATGGTCTTCGAGTATCCATTGTTTCAGCCAGGCTTCATAATCCTGTAATGGGAAATACCAATGCTTTGTTTTCCTTTTTACAGGAACGGAATCACTCAATGCACTTTTCGGATTAATCAACTGTTCGGGACTAAGGCTGGAACCGCATTTTTCGCATTGATCGCCATAGGCATTTTCATTGCCGCAAACGGGGCAAGTGCCGGTGATATAGCGATCTGCCAAAAATGTATTGGCTTTTTCATCAAAATATTGTTCACTTATTTTTTCTGTGAATACACCATCTTCATATAATTTTTTAAAAAAATCTGAAGCAGTTTCATGATGTATGGCATTGGAAGTGCGCGAATAAATATCAAATGATATGCCCATTCCGGACATACTATCTTTAATGATACGATGAAATTTGTTTACAATTTCCTGTGGGCTGACACCTTCCTTCATTGCGCGGATTGTAATGGGTACACCGTGTTCATCACTTCCGCAAACAAAAATGACATCTTTTTTTTGTGCCCTTAAATAACGCACATAAATATCGGCAGGCAAATACACGCCCGCTATGTGGCCAATATGAACCGGCCCATTGGCATAAGGCAAAGCCGCAGTAACAAGGTGTCTTTTAAAATCTTTCATATAATTTTCCACGGTGGGCAAAAGTAATTAATAGATACGGAAAAATTTTACCTGAAAAGTTAAGCGCAAACAAAAATCCCTGCAAAATGCGCAGGGAAATTTTGTTTGAAAATTTTCTTTAGCGTATAAAAAGCATTTCCCTGTATTTTGGTAAACGCCAATGCGCATCATCTACAAGTAATTCCAATTTATCAATATGATAGCGGATCGTTTCAAAATAGGCTTCTTTTACCTGGCTGCAATAGGCAATGGCTTTTGTCCTGGAATTGTGTATTTGATTGACTTCTTTTCTTTTTTGTATCATTTCAAATACGGTTGCATAGACAGTTTCAATATGCGAGGAAAGTGATTCTACTATTTTCAATTGGCTGCTCCAGGCAGTTTCGGGTAACCCAATTTCTTTTAAACCTTTGATGTTGTCAACCACTGTTTTTTGGTATTTCACTGCCAATGGCAAAATTTGATTGATAGCAAGGTCGCCCATTACACGTCCTTCAATCTGGATTTTTTTGATATAATTTTCCAATTCTATTTCATGCCTGGCGAGTAATTCAATGGGTTTGTACACATTGTTGTCATCAAATAATTTCATGGCTTTTTCGGTGATCATTGCATCCAATGCCAACGGTGTGGTGGGTACATTGGGCAAGCCACGCCTTTCTGCTTCATGATGCCATTCCATACTATAACCATCACCTTCAAATAAAACATTTTTTGATTCGAGAATATTTTTTTGAATGATATGTAAAATGGCGATTTCTTTTTTCTCGCCTTTATCAATGAGTGAATCAACGTCAGTTTTAAAATTTTTCAAGGTTTCCGCCATTATCGTATTGAGTGTAATCATGGCATTGGCACAATTTGCAGAAGAACCAACAGCGCGGAATTCAAATTTATTTCCTGTAAATGCAAATGGCGATGTCCTGTTCCGGTCCGTATTATCAAGCATGAGTTCCGGAATACTTTTATGTAAATCCAATTTTAATATTGCTTCATCCTGCTCATCAAAATCTTCATTCACGCGGGTTTCAATATCATTCAATACGCGGCTTAAATATTTACCAATAAAAACTGAAATGATTGCAGGAGGCGCTTCATTGGCGCCAAGCCGGTGATCATTACCTGCAGAACTGATACAGGCACGTAATAAATCTGCATGGTCGTGTACTGCTTTTATTGCATTAACAAAAAATGCAAGGAACATGAGGTTTGTTTTCGGTGTTTTCCCGGGCATTAATAAATTGATGCCGGTATCCGTAGCGAGGCTCCAGTTATTGTGTTTGCCGCTGCCATTAATTCCTGCAAAAGGTTTTTCATGCAACAATACTTTTAGTTTGTGCCGGTGTGCCACCCGTTCCATTACATCCATCAACAGGATATTGTGATCTACCGCAAGATTTACTTCTTCAAAAATTGGTGCACACTCATATTGGCCGGGTGCTACTTCATTATGGCGAGTACGCAATGGGATTCCCAATTTATATGCTTCATTTTCAAAATCCCGCATAAAGGCATAAACCCTTTCAGGTATGGAACCAAAATAATGATCGTCCAATTGTTGGCCTTTTGCAGGCGGAGCGCCGAATACCGTGCGGTCACAAAGTGTAATATCCGGCCGTGCATCGGCAAGTGATTCATCTATTACAAAGTATTCTTGTTCCCAACCAAGCGTGGCTGTTACTTTCGTAATATTTTTATCAAAATAATTACACACATCCAAAGCAGCTTTGTTTAGTGATTCAAGTGCTTTTAATAATGGCGCTTTATAATCGAGTGATGCACCTGTATAGGAAACAAAAATGGTAGGAATACAAAGCGTTTTTCCCTGGCCAATTTCCATGATAAATGCCGGAGAAGAAGGATCCCATG
>CAYXHX010000178.1:0-5401 GCA_964464835.1 uncultured Chitinophagaceae bacterium
ACAAAAGGTTTTATTGTTAGTAAAGGTTATTCTGCGGATGATATTATTTATGCTATCAACCAGGCGCTGGAAAAATGTTAGCCCGGAATTTTTCATAAATATATTTTTAGGCTCCCCAACTACCAATATTACTAATACTCAGTCCCCATGCATCGGGATTGGCATGTTTAAAATCATTTTCGTAGCGTTCCGGAATATCTATGAGAAATGCGCCTGTTGGATAGGAAGGAAAAATCACTTCATACGTAAGCATGGATTGAAAACTAATGCGCCTGTAAATATGTGATCGGGTAATGTTTTCTTTTTTATCCAATCCGGAAGCACCGAGCAGTTCCACAAAACTGTGTACCGTTTTTTTATGAAAATTGGCAACCCTTGTTTTTTTATCATCAACCACTAATCCAATGGTAAGCCTTGGATCTTGGGTGGCCACGCCAACAGGGCATTTGTTGGTATTGCAAAGCAATGCCTGTATACAACCTACCGCCAACATCATGGCTCTTGCAGTATAGCAAGCGTCAGCGCCCAATGCAATAGCCCGGATAATATGAAAACCTGTAAAGACTTTTCCGGAAGCAATGATTTTAATATGTTTACGAATATCAAGGCCGGTAAGTATATTATGAACGAATGCCAATCCATCTAATAAAGGCGCTCCCACATAATTCGAAAATTCCTGGGGGGCAGCGCCGGTACCGCCTTCAGCGCCATCAACGGTAATAAAATCGGGAAAAATATTTTCCTCGATCATTGCCTGGCATATAGAAATAAATTCACATTTATAACCGATACATAATTTAAATCCAATTGGTTTGCCATCTGCGAGTTCACGTAATTGGCGAATAAATAATACCAAACCTCTTGGTGTATCAAAGGCTTTGTGAAAAGGAGGTGAGGCCACCAGTGTATGCGGTTCAATATGTCTGATAGCTGCTATTTCCGGTGTGTTTTTAATGGCTGGCAAAATACCGCCATGCCCGGGTTTAGCGCCTTGAGAAATTTTTATTTCTATCATTTTCACCTGAGGCAATAAGGCTTTTTCCCGAAAAAGTTCAGGATTAAAATTACCCTCCTGAGTTCGGCAACCAAAATAGCCGGTTCCTATTTGCCAGATAAGATCGCCGCCATGTTTCAAATGAAAAGGGCTAAGGCCACCTTCACCGGTATTGTGTGCAAACCCACCAATTTTTGCGCCGGCATTCATGGCTTCCACCGCATTGGAACTTAGAGAGCCGTAGCTCATTGCAGAAATATTATATATGCTGCAAGAGTACGGTTGTTTACAATCTTTATTTCCGATTATCACACGCGGATCCTGGTCAAGTAGGTTGAAATCTTTTGGTGACATAGAATGGCAAACCCATTCGTATCCTTCCGAATAAACATCCAATTGAGTACCAAATGGCATCGTGTCATTATCCTGTTTTGCACGTTGATAAACGGTATTGCGGTCAATCCTGTTGATGGGGCGGCCATCAATATCAGACTCAATAAAATATTGATAAATTTTTGGGCGAAGTTCTTCCATTAAATAACGCAGCCTTCCCACAACGGGATATATCCGCATAATTGTATGCTTGGCTTGGAACATGTCGTAGTAGCCAAGTATGGTCAACCCTATTACAATGGCTAGAGCTACATACCAATTAGAGCTTAAGTAATAGGAAAGCCCCAGGAAAATAATAATTAGCACAGTGGATGTGATGACAAATAGGCGTCTCATATTAAATTAATATTTCGGTTGAATGAGCCGGAAAAACTTTATTGTTGTTTCCAAAAAAAATATTTTTTGAATTTCGTTTACAAATGTAAAATATAAACCACTGATTTAAAAAACAGTTGGCGTTTTATTAAAAAGATTCAGAAATAAATTTTTAATAAATATTCACCTCTCTTTCAAGTGAAACGCCAAACTTTGATTGTACTGAATGAATAATTTTTTCTGAGAGTTCAAAAATCTCATTTCCTTTGGCGTGGCCAAAATTGACAAGTACCAAAGCCTGTTTTTCATGGCAGCCGGCATCGCCTTTTCTAAAACCTTTCCATCCGCAACTTTCAATCAACCATGCTGCAGCAAGTTTTATGGAGCTATTAAAAGGATATGCAACGATTTGTGGAAATTGATTTTTTAAAATTTCAAATTGATTTGTAGAAATAACCGGGTTTTTAAAAAAGCTGCCTGCATTTCCGATAACTGCCGGGTCCGGTAATTTTGATTGGCGGATATTGATTACGGCCCGTGAAATATATTGAATGCTCAAATCTTTTATTCCCATAGCTTTCAACTCATTTTCTATTGCCCCATATTGTGTATGAAATACCGGCTGCTTATTGAGTTTATACGTCACATTTAAAATGATGAATTCATCTTTATATTTATTTTTAAACACACTTTCCCTGTAACCAAAATGGCAGTCCTGGTTTTTAAATTCAACAATTGTTTTCTCCTTTTTATGAAATGCCTGCAATGAATGGAATACATCTTTTATTTCTACACCATAAGCACCGATATTCTGCATGGGAGATGCGCCTACATTTCCCGGGATCAAACTTAAATTTTCAACACCTGCATATTGATGTTCAATACAGTGCAGGACAAACTTATGCCAGCCCTCTCCGGCTGCGGCTTTTACATAATAATGCTTTTCATCTTCTCCAATGCATTCAATCCCTTTTAGTTCGTTTTTTAAAACAATGCCATCAAAATTTTTAGTAAAAAGCACATTGCTTCCACCTCCAAGAATTAAATTTTGTTTTTCATTTTCGTATAAATCACTTTCTATTATTTCATGAAGTACATCAACTGAATCAAATGAGAAAAAATATTTTGCTTTCGCATCAATGCCAAATGTGTTGTACTTTTTTAATGACATATTTTCCAATACCTGCATAAAAAATTAATTTGAATTAAACCGGGTCCACATCCGGTTGTATCGTTGCGGATGCATATCTTTTATATGAAAATAATATTGCTGCCTGTTGAAATATTTCTTTTTTACATTGGTCAATCAACGCCATATCTTTCGGCAATTTTATGATGAGTTCCCAAATATACCGATTTCTGATTCGTGGTATAATGGCCGGGGCAGGCCCGCTGATATAGGGTTGATAATTTTTTTGTAAGCCAATGGCCATACGGGATGCAGCCTCTGAGGCTACTTCATCTAATTTATGTTTTATAGAAATTTTTATTATTCTTGTGAAAGGCGGGTAATGCAATTCTTTTCTTGCAGTGATTTCAAATGCATAAAAATTTTCATAATCATGTTTCAATAAAAATGCAATCACGGGATGTTGGGTATTACTTACCTGTATCATCACTTTACCCTGTCCGTCTTTTCTCCCGGCACGGCCACTCACTTGTTGCATCATTTGAAAGGCACGTTCATTTACCCTGAAATCTGCAAAATATAAAAGGCTGTCGGCATCCAATATGCCTACCAGGTTTACATTTTCAAAATCAAGGCCTTTCACAACCATTTGTGTGCCTACTAAAATGTCAATCTTTTTTTGTTCAAATAATTTAATGAGGTTATCATGATCATATTTTCCCTTTACACTGTCATAATCCATACGAGCTACATGCACTCCCGGAAAAGACTCTGCAAGCATTTCTTCAATTTTTTCCGTTCCGAAATTCTTTTTAATAAAAGAATGGCTTCCGCATGCACCGCAAGTATACATTACCGGGTATATTTTCCCGCAATAGTGGCAACACAGTTGGTTTTTGGATTTATGAAATGTAAGTGTAACGGCACAATCTGTACATTGAGGTATCCAACCACAAGACCCACAAATAAAATAGGGAGAATAACCGCGCCTGTTTTGAAAAACAATCACCTGTTTTTTTTCTTGTATTGCTTCTCCAATCGCAGCTTTCAATTGCGGAGATAAAATAATTTTCCCTTTTTCTTTTTGAATAATTTTTTTCAGATCAATAATTTCAATAAAAGGCATTTTCACTTGTCCAAAACGCTCTGTCAACAACACTTTTCCATACTTTCCTTTTGCTGCATTAAACAAACTTTCCATGGAAGGCGTAGCGCTGCCGAGCAACACTTTTGCTCCGCATGTGGCTGCTAAATAAATGGCAGCATCACGTGCGTGATAGCGTGGCGCCGGATCCTGTTGTTTAAAAGAAGCATCATGCTCTTCATCCGCAATGACTAAAGAAAGGTTTTTAAATGGCAGAAATAATGCAGACCGTGCACCTATAATAATATGTGCCTGGCCATTTTTTACACGGTTCCATATTTCCACCCTTTCATGTGGATTGAATTTTGAATGATAAACAATTATGTGCCCGCCAAAATTTTTTTGCAGCCTTCGAATCAATTGTGAAGTCAATGCTATTTCAGGCAACATATACAGAACCTGCTTCCCTTTACGTATAAAGGTTTCCATCAGTTTTGTATAAATTTCTGTCTTGCCGCTTGAGGTAACCCCATGTAACAAACAAACTTCTTTGTCCTCGAAAATATTATTTATTTCTTTCCATGCATTTTCCTGTGCAGGCGACAATGTGAAATTGATATTCACCTGCGGTGGAAGCAGCTTGATCCTGTCCACATTTGTTTTGATGGCGACCAAAACATTTTTATCTATTAATGATTTTAATTGAGCTGCATTCGCATTTGATTTTTTCAACAATTCTCCCTGTTCCACTTCGGGCGAATTTCTTGATAAATGCAAAAATGAAAGCAGCAATGCTAATTGCTTTGGGGCTTTGCCCCATTCATTTAATAACTTCTCCAATTTTTTTTCATCCAAATAATCAGGATGAATCCGAATATGCAATTGCGTTTTTGGTTTGTATTTTTCTTTTAAGTTTTCACGAATAAAACAAATATCTTTTTCAATTAATTTTTTGACGACGGGATATACATGTGATTTATCCAAAATTTGTTGCACTTCTTCCATGCGTATTTCCTTCTTGATTTCCAATGCTTCGAAAAGTAAAAATTCATCATTGCTCAAATCAGATTCATCACCATCAAATGCATCATTGAATTGCAAAATACTTTCGCCGGATAATTTAAAATTTGCAGGAACGGCAGCCTGCATCACCTCTCCTTCGCCACACATATAATAATGCGCCATCCATTCCCAAAATTTCATTTGCCCGGGAAAAACCAATGGTGTTTCATCCAATACATTTAAGATGGGCTTTGGTTGAAATTCAACAGGTGCTTTAGTTGAAATGTTTTTGATAATCCCCGCATATCTTTTATTTTTTAAAGAAACTTCTACACGCATGCCCGGCATAGCTACTTTAGCAAATTCTTCCGGGATGCTCCAGGTATAATTCATTGGCAATGCAAGTGGGATAATGATTTCGGCAAACAAAGCATCCTGTGTAAATGACAAAATTCCGGATGTTTCCAAAACATTTTTTCTGTCA
>CAYXHX010000178.1:5411-5730 GCA_964464835.1 uncultured Chitinophagaceae bacterium
ACACTGCGAATATAAACAGGAATACGTTTTCAATCATTGAATGATTGATATTTCAAAAGGGCTTCTTCCATTTGTATCCTTGCTGATTCTTTTAATATATGCAGGTCTTTCATTTGCAAACCTGTTATCGCTATTTCTTTTAAAAAAATAGTCCTGCAAATGCCCGGCATGAGTTCAAAAAAACCACGGTAGTGCATCCGATGAATGGTGTCCGGGAAAATTATTGGCAGGATTGGCGTTTGTGTTTCAATGGCAATACGGAATGCGCCATCAAAAAAATCTTTCAGTGGTTTACCGGTTTCATTAAAAGTGCCTTCAG
>CAYXHX010000179.1:0-3715 GCA_964464835.1 uncultured Chitinophagaceae bacterium
CATTGATATCATAGGCATAGTCATCCCCTGTTGCAGTTGTGTCTTTAAAATCCCCCCAGGGAGTGTTATCACTAATGGCATCCGTTACCCTGCTCAACCGGTTGCTGTTGGAAAAATAATTGTACGTAAGGGAATCAATCGTCACGGAGGTATTTATGTTTACCCCGCGCTGCTTCATGGAAAGTATATTTCCATTCGCGTCATAGGTAATGCCGCTTACCGTAAAATCCATGGCGCTGTTTCCCCAGGTTTCCGTGCTTAGGTTTTCCTGCGCATAATCTGCTTTGTTTAAGCGGTTGGTATTGTCATACCCATACCCGTAAGCGCGCTGCACATCATCGCCCGTGGATTTCCATTTTATACCGGCAATATTGCCATTGACCTGTGTATTTGTAAAACCATAGTCGTAATACAATGCTTCCCCAAAATAAAGCTCCGGGCTATTTGTGCCGGTTACATATTCTTTATTGATGCCGGTGAGCCAGCCCCGCATATTGTAGCTGTAATTTTGCGTGGCAAGTCCGTTTCCCACCACTTTTTGTTTTACCTGCCCTAGTTCATTGTATGTATAGGCGCTGATGAGGCTGTCTGCCGTATTATCTATGTTTTTAGTGATTGTGAGCGGCCTGCCGGCATGGTCGTAGGTGTATTTGGTTAAAAGGTCATGCGATTGATTGCCCGCGCCGCTTTCCTGGTGGTGCAGTTGTGTGCGCAATACTTTTCCCGAGAAGTCATATTCCGTAGTGGCAATATCCTGCCCGCCTGAATAATTTACCTGTTTGGTTTGTATGGCTTTGCCGTCCTCATTATAAATGATGGCCGTGTATAAATAGGTGGGTGTGCCCAATACCATTTTTTTACTACCCGTAATGTTGCCCCTTATGCGCGTGGACTTCGTCATGGGCCGGGCATAATCCGGTGATGTATTATAACTTAAAATAAAATTGGATGATGTGATATACGTATTGTTTAAACTGCCTGTAAGCCCTGTTCCGCTTGTCCAGTTATAATCATCATAATAGGTTTCTGTAAGTATGGTATAAGTACCGCTGAGGGTGGGATAATCTGAAGATGCAGCAGCATTGGCCTGTATTACATCTTTTGACTGGTTTTTTGTAATCAATCCTGTTTTAACAGGGCGGCCCTGCCCATCGTATTTGATAAATGCCCATTGGTTTGCCAGCCGCAGGTTTTCATCCTGAGACATTACCAGCCTGTCCAACAAGTCATACGCCAGGTAGGTTTTCCCTTTCCCGGGAATATGTTTTGTAAGCAGCCTGCCCCGGTTGTCATACCAGTAGGAAAAACACAGGTTATTGATTACCGTACTGTTTAAAACCCATCCGTTAGTATCTAAATAGTCCACTGCTTTGGGCGGTATCACCATGCGCAGGTGATTCATCTCATCATAAATATAATAGGTGCAAAGCCAGCCGGGATGGCCCGTGGTGCGGCTATCTGCCAACTGGGTTTTTGTGAGTACCGTATGGCCTGTTTCATCCATATAGCTGATGGCCTTGATGCCTCTTTCATCGGTCATTTCCTTTACCAGCAGGCTGTTGGCCGGGTACATCGCAGTTGTGAGCGGCACATCATCTTCATTATTGATATCTATTGCCCATATCCGTACGCTATCCGATAAAGTGTTGGAGCGCTGGCTGTAACTGATGCCTTTATTGCTTCCCGTCCAGCTATTGCCCGGTGCATTTTGCTGAACCGTCCTGTTCAGCGGGGAGCCGTCATAGAACTGCAGGCCATAATTGATTTGTTCATCCGGCAAAAATGTGCTGTAAAAAACAGAATCATCCGTAAATGGGGATGCTTTGAATTTGCCATCATCGGCATTGCCCGTTTGGGCAGTATAGGGCAAATACTGCGTGGATGGGTTGCCGAAAAAATCAAAGGCCACCGGTGCAACAAAATCTTTTTTGGAAGGGGATGCCTGTTTAATAACCGTTTGCAGCGGCCTGCCCATGGCGTCAAAATATTCGGTGCTTACCTGCACGCTTTCTATGGTGGAAAAAAGATTTACATTAAATGTATCCTGCAAAGGTATTTGCGGCGTTAAACTTCTTATGCACCTTGCAGAAGGCGCAGCCAAATAAACCGGCGTGGGCTGTGCAATCTTTACTGAAGGCTTCTCCGCATAATTTGGAACGTTCTGGCCATTCGTAATTTGCAAAAATCCAATAAAGCTTAGATAAATAAAAAATATTTGTTTTTGCATATTAATTTGATATTCACAATTTGTTCAATGTGGTCTATTAATTTTCTCTATCCATATTTCTTTCCAAAATCTTCTCTTTTATGGGTATAATGTTTTCTATTACGATATGAAATTTTAATTAGGTTTTTTAGTTTTGTTATAGGGAATAAATCGCCATCTATAATATTGGTTGATTCATAGAATAAAAAATCTTTTAACTCCGTCAAATTTTCTATGCCTTTAATGCTTGCAATATCTCCCAAATCAATAAGTAAAAGACGTTTGAGCTTGTTAAGTTGCAATACTTCTGATATGGTAGATATTCCTTTGCATCTTTGAATTTCTAACTCTTCTAATTTATGTAATTTTTGAATTCCATTAAGTGACGTTAAGTTTTTCAAGTTAGCTAAACGTAATACTTTTAGCCTTTCTAGTGAAGATAGCCCGTGAATATTTTCAACTGGTGAATTTAATATTGATAACTCTTCAAGATTAAATAATTTAGAACATGCATCACTACTTTTTTTATCATAGCTATTGATAAAAAGTTTTTTAAGTGATCTTACTTCAAACAAAGAATCAGAACCTTTAATCCATTCAAAGCCACACTCTAAAAGATTGGGAAAAGAATTGAAATTTATTGCAGTCTTGCTATAAGTTGAAATTACAAGTTTATGTAATCCGTTTAAAAAATGAATAGCTTCTATTGATGTTATACTAAAGTCAATGATGACTAATGCTTTCAAATTAGGGATAAGTTTAAGAAAATCTACATTCTCTCCACGCCATCCTTTTCCATCATTTAACTCTAATTCCTGCACTCCATTTTCTGTAAGCATCTTAAAATAAGCATCCTGCCATAGCCCTTTGATAGTTGCTTTAGTACCGAACAAACCCTTTTCAAATTCAATATAATTTCTCACAGTTTTAATATTTTACGGTAATAAATATTCACGGACTGTTTTTCCTACTTCTCTCTATAATTTCTAATATTTCTCAGTTTTAAAAATAAAATGTATAGTGATTGCTTTACAAATTTTTTACTTTTTCTTTAAATTTTACTTTTATCTTATATTAATCTGAGTTTGTGTTTGTATTAAATCTCAACAATTCCCACTTCAAAATACATTCCTTTTCGGAGCAAAACCTTATATCTCCCATCCCATAATCAAAATCCAAATTGAACTTCAATTTTTTATCTTTAATAAATTCTTTCAATTCTGAAGACAAATAAACCATTTTTAAAAAATCATCCTTAATTTCTTGCAATTCCTTTAAAGCAAAATTTTTTGCAATTTGTTCAAGATGCAAATAGTGAGATGCACCTGTAACATTAAAATAATTTTCATTATCAACTCCCCAATATTGATCTCCTACTCTAAAGGTAGCCCTTTCATCAAGAAATTAATCCCAGTATTTATTCTTTCCAATATTTCTTCCATAGAATATTTATCTTAAAAGTTGAATAAGATTAGCAGGAATATTTTGATTAAACAAAAACTCAGTTCC
>CAYXHX010000179.1:3725-4155 GCA_964464835.1 uncultured Chitinophagaceae bacterium
CGGCTCTAAACCAGATGCATCAATTCTAAGTATAGAGGTCTGCAAAGAACGATAGCCCGGCTCGTAGCTAATTAAATTTAAATTTGCTTTTGATGAAAGATCGGAAACTAAAAAAACCATAAGAACATTAAATATTTCTATGGTCCATTTTCTTAATATATTAACTACTCTCAACATTTTTTATTCAGCAATTTTTATTTCAATAACACATTTTGAAATTGGCCCAAGTATACCTATTGGACGCTTGAATTTCTGTTCAACATAAATTATTTCAATGCTTTTCCCAACTTTATATGCATCATCAATTCCTTCTCTAGTCCAGCTACTTTTCCCCTTCCTGTTTTCAATTTCAAATTCAGGATAATCATTGAGTCCTAACATAAATACACCAGAGATAATGCCAATAACAACACGTTTAGGAATTATGCCA
>CAYXHX010000179.1:4181-5696 GCA_964464835.1 uncultured Chitinophagaceae bacterium
TTCCCGGGCCTATCTGTTCATAATAACTGCTTTTATTTTCTTGTATCATTTTTTCATTCTTCTGCTCTGATCAAATTATTTTTAAATTAAATTATCCGCCAGTTTAAAAATATTCTTAAGTACAAATTTATTACTGTTTTTCGGTATCATTTTATACTATTTTATGATTACGGGCATCTTCTTCATTGTCATACAAACATGCCCAAGCAATATTTTCTAACTCTGATAATGATGAAGGATAAATATTTCCTGGAGTTTTTGAAATTAGTATATAAACATGTATTGGGAATTTATCTAAGTGTTCCATTAAAGACCTATCATTGCTAAATCGATTTGTTATATAAAATTTTGAAATATCTTTTCCACCCCAACCATATTTTTGGCCTATCAATGGTTCATTAACTTCAATCATTAAAACATTTCTATCATCCAATTTTGTTTTGTGGTAATAAATAACTTCTCTTGGTATTTCAAAGTCTTTGTATTCGTATGACGATAAGTAAAGTTTCATTGCATTAAAATTCTGGGTTAACACCTGAAACTCTATTTATCTTAATCTTAGATGGATCTTTAATTAAATACTCTATCAACCCTCCATTATTACCATCTAAAGGGTCAGCAAACTTTTTCAAAAGAATGTTTGATGGTCTAACTGTACCCTCAATTACAAATCTTCCAGTATTTACGTTAGGTAGTCCTGCTGCATTTCTATAATTTGCTACTGAATTAGGATTTATTGATGTCCAAGATTTGCCTAAAGCTCCTGCTTCATCACCAAAAACACGATAAATTGTTTCTGTGCCCCCCTTAGCGGCTAAACTTTCACCTCCTTTCACTGCAACTTTTCCCAGTCCTGTAACAATAGATTTCACGAGGAATATATCACTTATTGCAAGAGCGCTATTCCAGATACCCCACCCCCATCTTCCTGTTTGAAAATCATCAATGGCTGCTCGTCCAGATCCCAAAAAAGGTATCAGGCTTTGACCGAATCCCGGCTGCCCTATATTATATGAAAAACCATTGAGTTGAAGTTTGTGTTTTAGATCAGAATAATCATCAACTACTACTCCGTCATACCAACCTCCGGGCTTCCAGATATTATGTGCTTTTACAGTAATAGGAGGTAAAGTTCCATATATGACTGAATATCTTTCTAAGCCTTGATGATAAGATCCAGCAGCCTCACCTGACCCCCCTCCACCCCAGGCTGAAAAAGTTTCCATATAGCTTAAACCAGCCATGTATGCATCTGAGGCATTCGGAAATGGCACAAACCCACTGGCAGATGTCCATGTCCCACCATCCGGGGCATTTGGGTCATTAAAAAATGAAAGGATCATATTAATAAAATCCTCTTTATCGGGTGTTTTATTTAAGCCTAATGGATCATTAAAACCAATCGGATCATTCCCTGCAAAATGATAAGGTGAAAATTGAAAATTATATTCGCTTAATAAATCCACCCCCGTAAACCTTCCTACTTGCGCATCATAATTCCTAAAATATGTTTCG
>CAYXHX010000180.1:0-3501 GCA_964464835.1 uncultured Chitinophagaceae bacterium
TCATTGGCCTTACTGAATCGGCCTAAAGGAATTTTTTTCAAAAATTCATCACTTGCATTTCCTTCTTTTAAATAATGTGTCATATCGGTTTCTACAAATCCGGGCGCAATGGCATTGCACCGAATATTGCGGCTGCCTAATTCCAGGGCAACTGATTTTGTAAACCCGATGATGCCGGCCTTACTTGCTGCATAGCTGCTCTGCCCTGCATTTCCGCGAATACCGATGATGGAACTCATATTGATAATGCTGCCGGATTTGGCTTTCATCATAGGCCGGATTACCTGCTTGGTCATATTAAAAACGCTTTTCAAATTCACATCCATCACTTCATCCCATTGTTCGGGAGTTAACCGCAGCAATAAATTATCCTTGCTGATGCCTGCATTATTGACACAAACATCCACTTGTCCGAATTCTTTTAACACATCCTGTACGAATGTTTCGCAATCGCTGTAATTGCCTGCATTGCTTTTATACGATTTCGCTTTCACACCCAATTGTAGCAGTTTGTTTTCAAGATCTGCTGCTTTGGGTGCACTGCTGTCACTCACATATGTAAAAGCAATATGCGCGCCTGCATCGGCAAGCTCGAGTGCAATAGCTTCACCGATACCACGGGCAGCGCCGGTAACAATGCATACTTTATTTTCAAGAAGTTTCATAAGCAAAAATTTATTTTATGTTTTTAATGGAAAGTTTTGAAAGCAATATCCGTTTTTTATTGCTTGTGGCAAATAAACGTATATTTATTTAAATCCATCGTTTCATTTTCCAGTAATCTTGCAGCCACTTCAAATTTATTTTTTGTATAGCCATGAAGCAGTGTTTCCCAACAATATGCCAGTATAAAAAAAATATACCCATTCCGATGAAACTGTTGTACATGTGCCATTTCGTGCCTGAACCATTTTTCATTTTGTAAAAAATCATCACATTCAGCTTGCCATAAATAAATTGTTTTTCCAAGAGTGAGCGCCATGGTTTTTTCTTTCAAAAAAAAAGCTGCAATCCGCGCCAAAAATGAATGTTCTTGTATATAAATTTTCATTCTGCCCCGGTGAGAATATCTGCCCATGCCTGCCGGATTTCCTGTGCATGCACTTTACTTTTTGGCTTATGAATGATTTTGCGGATAACCCCTTTTTCATCTATCAGGAAAGTGGTGCGTTGCATACCGATAAATTCCCTGCCCATAAATTTCTTTGGTTTCCATACGCCGAATGTTTGTGCAATGTGGTGATCTTTATCTGCAATTAAAGGAAATGGCAGGGTATGCTTTTTTATAAATTTTGTATGCGATTTTTCATCATCCGTGCTTATGCCTATCACCTGAATACCTTGTTTTTTCAGTTCGGTAAAATGATCCCTGAGATTACATGCCTGAGTGGTGCATGTAGGTGTATTGTCGTGCGGGTAAAAATACAAAGCCGTTTTTTTGCCTTTAAAATTTTTATTCGAAATAATAGTACCATCCTGGCCCGGCCCGGAAAAATCTGGCGCTTTTTCACCTTCCAGTAAATGTGTCATTTTTATTTTTTTATAAATGAAAATTGCTGCGTTGTTTCATTGCCGGCAATATCTGTCACGGTTACTTTCAATTCATGGTTGCCGGTAGTGCAATGTTCATCAAAGTTATAGGTAAATAAGCCATTCCTGTTGGAAAATAAAAGCCATTTGCCATCGAGCAGTGCACTAAAGGATTGAATATCGCTGCCTTTATCAGAAGCACGGAAATTCAATGTTTTATTTCCGGTAAATGTTTGCCCGTTTTCCCAGCCTACCTTGAATAATTCAGGAGGCACTGTATCAATCATCAATTTTATTTTTCCTAAATCCCTAAAATTACCTTTCATCCAATTGCCTTGCCAGGTTCCTTTTTGAAAGATTTTTTTCCTGCCATTCATTAATTCAACAATCACGTTATTTCTTAGCGGATCATTTTCTGCCAATGTGGATTGGATCAATATTTCATAAGAATCATGCACAGGAATAAAATAATCTCCCAATGAAATCGTGTTGGATGCACTGTTGGCAGTATTGTCCGGTGTTTCAATATATACAAAAGGGAAAGCTTCATAAAAAGCATTTGCAGTAAAATTGGCTTTGAATGAATTACCTTGAACGGAATTTTCCTGCCCGGGCAAAAAGGGTTTTGCATTTGCGGGGTAAGAAAAATTATTATTGGAGATGCCGGAAAATTGAATTTTAAAATTTAATGTAGAAGTATTTCCATCAATATCTTTTGCTTCAATTTTAATATCATGCAAATTTGTATCATTGAGTATGACTAAACCTTGTGTATTTGTTGGCGCATAAATGTTTAATTCATTTCCCGGAAGTGAAAATAAAAATTGCCGGTATTTTTTGTGGCGCGCATATTCGGAATAATCAATACACGCATTTACATAACGCGTTTCATCATAAGAAATGGAATCTAATTTGAATGCAAAAATACTTTGTCCATCCATCCACACTTCACCGGAATAAATACCATGATTGAAAGGTGAATTGCTGCTTTTATCGGTCGCATTTATTGCAAAACTCACCAAGGGAGAATGCATTTCTATTATTTTTTCTTTCGCAATATAATCCCCATTATTTCCTGAAAGAGGCACTGCTATTGCGTTTTGGAAATACGTGCTGTAGCGCCTGTCATAAATATATAACGCATGGATAACGGGCTTTTTTGTATCAGGGATGTCAAAGCCAAATAAACCGGGATTATAATTTTTGCCCGTTGCTGTATTTCGGATTTCAAAATGAACATGCGGCCCGGCAGATGCGCCTGTATTTCCACTATACGCAATAAAATCTCCTTTTGTTACGGGAAAAATCCCCGGAGGGATTTCCACATCTACTTCCCATGATTGTTGTTCATATTGTTTTTGAAGTATAAAAGCTTGTACTTCTTTTTTAAAAGTATTCAAGTGCGCATATAATGTGGTGAATCCATTTGGATGTGTAATATAAATGGCATTTCCAAAACCATATTTTTCCACTTTCACACGGCTGATATAGCCATCTGCTGCAGCATGTACCGGCAGGTTTTCGCGCGCCTGTGTACGGATATCAAAACCCATGTGAAAATGATTGGGGCGGAGTTCGCCGAAATTTGCAGAGAGTTGAATGGGAATTGATAACGGATCGCGAAAATATTTTTTTTGAATGATAGCATTCCCGTTTTGTGCACCGGCCTGAATGAAAAAAATCAAAGCGAAAAATGAAAATAAAAACTTTTTGAAATAAGAAAAAATCATAGGGGCAAATATAGGGAAGATGGTTTTAAAGGGGATTTAAAATGAGGTTGCAGATATTGAATGAATAATCTTCATCCATGTTTTCTCAATCATCCTCTATATTTGCCAAAATATTTTCACTAAATGTTTAAGAAACTTAACAGTTTGGCTAAAGACCTTGTGTATGTTACACGAATAGGTTATATTTTTTATCCTTTCAGAACATTTCTTTTATTCTCATCAAATGTGTCTGAGATTTCTG
>CAYXHX010000180.1:3511-5683 GCA_964464835.1 uncultured Chitinophagaceae bacterium
TTGGATTCATAAGAATAAAAATCAGGTTGAGAAAAAAGACTTTTTTGTTTGGAAAAGGGATTATGATAAAAGGCTACAAGGGTTTGAATTTGTAATTTCAAAATATCAAATTGAAAATGCTCCTGTTACTTATATGGAATTTGGTGTAGCTTCCGGTGCATCATTCAGTTGGTGGCTTAACCGGTTGAAAAACCCGGAAACTTCATTCTTTGGATTTGATACATTTGAAGGCTTGCCCGAAGATTGGGGCTTGTTTTTCAAGAAAGGCGCGATGGCGCACGATATTAAAAAATTTGATGACGACAGATATGTTTTTATAAAAGGTATTTTCCAGGATACATTGGTGAATTTTATCAATGAAAATAAAACCATCATTGAAGCAAACAGGAGAAAAATCATTCACCTTGATGCAGATTTATTTTCAGCAACATTATTTGTATTATCTCAATTATATCCATATTTAAATGATGGAGATGTGCTGATTTTCGATGAGTTCAGTGTCCCTAATTCCGAGTTTTATGCAGTGAAACTTTTCGAGGATTGTTTTTATGTAAAACTAAAACCTATTTGCGCTTTGAATAACTTTTATCAAACCATATTTGTAGTTGAAAAACAGTAAAACTTATTTTGTTCAATCAATAAAAAAAGCGTTCGAGCCGAACGCTTTTTTTATTGATTATTATTAAGATTATTCTGAATAAACTACTGTTAATTTTGGATGCTTACTTGCATCACTGTTATAGCTTGAACAAAATATTCGGGAAGTATAAATAGATTCTTGCTGCAGTTTTAAATAGTATCCATAATTCGCATTATTATTCAACATTTGAATAGTCATTGAAGTAACATCAACACTTATATCAAGAAAAGAACTCGTAGTAGTTGGAACATTCACCTGGTTTAAAGTGGTAACTGATGGCTGATTAAACCAACCGATAGTTAATGGAGACCAATCGGATGTTACTTGTTGTACAAACATGGAATTATTACTTCCATAATTAGCGTCTTGCATATTGCCATTAACTGGATATGGATCTGAATAAAGGGAAAGTGTTGCACTGGATATTTCAGCGCCGGATGGAATAGCACTTAAATCAAATTTAATAATTCCACGGATGGTTAAATCTTCGTCACTCCTGGTCCATGCTTCAATCGGAATATCCTTTGTACCATATCCTGTTGCATCTCCACCATTATATTTTCCAATCTGGAATTCATTGGCATTGTTGGTAGGCGCAATGATGACTGATTTAAAATTTCCGGGATTCACTATTATTGAAGTAGTATCAACGCCTGTTGCACCATCATTATCCGTTACCATTAATTGAAAAATGTATGTGCCTTCTGAAAGCCCTGAAACGGATGTTGATTTTGAACCCGGATTATCAATGACGGAATTCCCCGGCCCTGACACTTCACTCCATAAATATGCCACTACATATCCATCTGCATCAACGCCTGAACCATTTAATGTGGCAGTCTGTTTTGGTAAGTTAATCATTTGGGATGGCCCTGCATCTGCAACGGGGACTTCATTTTCAATAGCATTGATAACTTTCTGACAGCTTCCTAAAACGCAAATTGAAGCAGAAAATAATAACAATCTTAAAGCAAAAGTTATCATGTTGGTAATTTTTATGAAGATATCTCTTTTTAACACATTTGTTAATTTTTTTAAGAAAATTTAATTCTTTGGTTTTTCACTATTCAAATATGAAATCAAATTGCTAACTACCCTTTCAATTTTTTTATGGAAAACCAACCACCGCCTTGTATTTTTGCAACAATATTTTTTCCATGCCAAAAGATCCATCCATTCAATCTGTTTTAATCGTCGGCTCCGGCCCCATCATTATCGGGCAGGCCTGCGAATTTGATTATTCCGGTTCACAAGCGGCACGCAGCCTGCGTGAAGAAGGTATCCGTGTTACGTTGATAAATAGTAATCCTGCTACTATTATGACAGACCCGATGATGGCAGATAAAGTATATCTGCTTCCATTGACTGTTGAAAGTATAGAAAAAATTTTGGAAGAAGACCAGATTGATGCAGTACTTCCAACAATGGGCGGGCAAACGGCGCTCAACCTTTGTAAAGAAGCAGATGAGCTCGGTGTTTGGGAAAAATACAATGTGAAAATGATTGGTGTGGATGTGGCTGCCATTGATACG
>CAYXHX010000181.1:0-5681 GCA_964464835.1 uncultured Chitinophagaceae bacterium
AGTTTTTTCATTGAATTTTGTTTCATCTTCTTTGGACCACCAATTTTTTAAATTGCCATCTGCATCATATTGCCTGCCTTCATCATCAAAACCATGCGTGATTTCATGGCCAATAGTTGAAGCGGCAGCATAGCCATAAACTGTAGCATCATCCAATTCGTTATCCATATAGCCGGGTACTGTAAAAATCCCTGCAGGTAAAACAATTTCATTATTGGAAGGATTGTAATACGCATTATAGGTTTGCGGATACATATCCCATTCATCTTTATCTACCGGTTTTCCCAGTTTGTTGATTTCATAATTATGCCAAAATATGGCAGCATTCACCAGGTTTTGAACATAACTTTCTGTGCCGATTTTCAAAGCAGAAAAATCTTTCCATTTATCCGGGTAGCCCACTTTTTTATGAATGGCAGCCAGCTTTGCCAATGCTTTTTGCTTGGTGCTATCGCTCATCCAATCGAGTTTTTCGATATGTTCTTTAAAAGTTGATCGGATATTTTCCACCAGGTCTGAATAACGTTGTTTGGCTTTTTCGTCAAAATATTTTTTTACATACAATTGCCCGAGCAATTCTCCCATGGCAGATTCTTCACTGTTGATCACGCGCTTCCATCGCGGCTGCATTTCTTTGGCGCCCGAGAATAATTTTCCAAAATCAAATGCTTCTTTACCAAAAACATCGGGCAAGGCTTTTGCAAATTGTTGTGCGGTATTATATTTCAAATATGCCTTCCAGGTATTTAAAGGTTCAGCAGATAAAAGTTTTCCTGCAGTGGTATAATATTCAGGTTGCCCAATGATTACTGAATCTGCTTTTTCCACACCAAAGATTTGCATATAGTTTTTCCAGTCAATGATTGGGGATACTTTATTCAAATCTGTTACAGCAAATTTGTGGTAATTTGCATACGGGTCGCGCAGGTCTTCGAGCTTGCGATGTGATGCAGCCATTTTTGTTTCCATTGCCATAATGGCTTTCGCATCATTGGCTGCCTGCAATGTATCCTCGCCAAGCAAGTGAAGCATTTTTGCAATATGGTTTACATACGCTTCACGTATATTTTTTGTAGAAGCATCTGTTTTAAAATAATAATCCCTATCCGGCAAACCTAAACCTGTTTGCCACATTTGCAACGCATTTACAGAGCTGTTTTTGGCATCCTGGTTTATAAAAAAAGCAACAGGCCCATCCACGCCAATTACCGCTAAATCTGCCATTGCTTTTTGAAGCGATGCTACATCAGTGATCGAATTAATTTTATCTAAATATGGCTGAATAGGTTTGATTCCCAATTGTTCAATTTTTGCAGAATCCATTGCAGTTTTCCAAAAATCTCCAATCTTCTGATCGGCTGTACCCTGTGCTGCATTTGACTTTGCAGCGCTCTCTGCAATATCTTTCAGGCGGTTTTGATTTTCCTGGATTACCAATGCGCCAATACCCCAGGAACTTTGGTCTGCGGGAATAGGATTATTTTTTATCCATCCGCCATTTGCATAATCAAAAAAATCATCAGCAGGATTTACTGTGGTATCCATATTTGCAGCGAGTACATCTTTTTTTGAAGATGTTTCATCGGAATTTGTTTTGCAGGAAATGATACCGCAACAAATTGCCACAAGCGGGAGAATGGATTTGTAGTTCATATTTCAAAAATTTTGGGGTTAAAAGTAAGAAAGATTATATGTTATTTTTATTTTTTATGATAAAAGGAAAATGAATCAATAAAAAATAGACAATTTTTTTCATATAGAATTACATTAGAGAAAATGACATGAGGCGTTGAAATAAATTGTTTCAAATGATAACATTTAAAATAATTTTTTTTAACTTCATCAAACCTTATGAGCGCCAACTTAAATAAACCATTCAAAAATATTACGATCACCGGTTCTGCTTCTGCATTTCCAAAAACCGGAACATGGATGCATAACAATGATATTCATGCGTTGATTTTTGGTACGAATTGGAAGGAAAAAATGCGGGAAAAAAACTTAGATCCAAATTATTATAAAGACACCCTTGGTTTTGAAAACAGGTTTTGGGTACATACACCCGGGATGCCAATCCTGCATACTGAAT
Organism: uncultured Chitinophagaceae bacterium; assembly: GCA_964464835.1. Lineage (GTDB taxonomy): Bacteria > Bacteroidota > Bacteroidia > Chitinophagales > Chitinophagaceae > JAFDXJ01. The sequence continues at coordinate 2,090 of CAYXHX010000181.1, forward strand.
TGACTTCTGCGGACCTGATGGCAGAAGCTGCTACACTTGCTATTGCTGATAGTGGAATTCCTAAAAATGAAATTGATTTCATCATTACAGTTACGATCACTTCACCAAGATATTCTACTTCAATGGGCCCATATATTGCGGGGAAATTGGGCATCAATGCACCTGCTATAGAAATGAAGACAGGTTGTGCTTCAAATATTTTTTCTGTTATTCTTGCTGCGCAAATGATAGAAAGTGGTGCAAGAAATGTTTTAATCACCTGCGGTGAAACCATTACTAAAATTTTAAAACTCAATCCGCGTATGGCGTATGCCGGTGGCGATGCAGGCGTTGCTATTATACTGTCAAAAACAAATGATTCGAATAAAGGAATTTTATCTTCTTATATCAATAGCAATGGAAGTTTCAGTGGCCATATGGGTGTTCCGGGCCTGTTGCCACCAAACCAATTTGATATAGACAATGAAAACTATTTTATGGAATATAATGATTCCACTGAAGAATTTTTAAATAAAGCATGGACAGAAACGCCGGGCATTTTATACAAAGCAGCTGGTATTTCATCCAGGGAAATAGATTGCTTTGTACCGCACCAGGTAAATAAAAAAAGAACGGAATATGCTGCTGCTGCTGCCAATATTTCATTAGAAAAAACAATTCATATAATTGATAAAATAGCAAACTGTGCGTCAGCAGGAGTTTTACTTGCTTTGGATGATGCAAGAAAAAATCATGATTGTGCAAAAGATAAAATGTTGATGCTGATAGCTGCAGGCGGGGGAATTTCATGGGGCGGATTAATTATTAAAACTTGAATGGTATGAAAAATTGTGGTGTAAAAATTATCGGCTTTGGTGCGCACTTGCCCGGGAAACCTGTCACCAATGATGACCTGAAAAAAATATACGATTTTGATTTTGACCCTGTGAAACATGAAGCGGTTACAGGAATCCGTTCAAGGCATTATGGCGATAAAAATACAGCTACAAGTGATATTGCCGCAGCAGCCGGTAAACAGGCGCTTGATCGAGCGGGGATAAAAGCTTCACAATTAGACAGGATTATTCTCGGTACTCAAACGGCGGATTATGTAAATACTGCCGCTTCCTGCAATGTGCAACAAATTCTCGGCGCCACTTGCCCCATTGCAGATACCACAGCTTCTTGCTCCAGTTTTATGTATGCATTGGATTTTGGTATCCGGTGTGTGATGACGGGAATGGAATATGTATTGGTGATTGGGGCTGATATGAAATCCCGTTCTGTTCGCAGGAATGACCCTGTATTTTTACCAATATTTAGTGATGGAGCAGGCGCTGTACTCCTTACGAAATGCAAGCCTGATGAGGGTTTTCTCGGTATTGAATTATGGGCGGATGGAAGCGGTATCGAACAATTGTATGTACCTGCCGGAGGAAGTAAAATGCCTGCATCACATGAAACTATAGATAAGGATTTGCATGGTACGGTTATGAAAATGACAGGGAAAGAATTGGCTGAAAATGCTGCCGGTAAAATGGCTGAACTTTCATCAGATGTCTGCATTAAAAACAATATTGATATAAAAGATATTGATGTCTTTGTCCCCCACCAGGCCAATTTATATATCATGAAAAAAGCTGCCGGTATTCTGAATTTGCCTTATGAAAAAATGGAAGTATCCATACATGAAGTAGGGAATTGTATTGCAGGCACTGTACCGGTTACTTTGAACCAGGCCTTTGAACGTGGGAAATTAAAACCCGGAGCGCTTATTTTATTAACAGCTGCCGGTGCTGGTTACACTGGTGGCGCTGCATTGTATAAAGTACCTTCATAAATGAACCAAATGGATAAAAACTTAGAAGGAAAGAAAGTTTTGATTACAGGAGCAGGCCCGGGCATTGGACATGCTATTGCCAAATTATTATTGCAACTTGGCGCTACGGTTATTGCAGTTTCAAGGAATATACAAAACCAGGAAAAATTGATCCTGGAAACACAATCTTCAAATCTTGCATGTTGGGCTATTGATCTTTCAACGGAAGAAGGGCAGCAATTGTTTTCTAAAAAATTAGATAATTCAGGCTACCCGCATATAGTAATAAATAACTTGAACATTATAACGCCAAAAAAAAGATTGATCAACTTTTCTAAAATGGAATTAGTTGAAAATTTTACTGTCAATATGGATCATCTTTTTGTGATTATGGAAAAAACAGTACAATTTCAACGCACAGAAAAATATGGAAGATGGATTGGTATAAGTTCGATGGCAGCACACATTTCTATCCCGGGACAATCGTTATATGCTGCACAAAAATCTATGATGGAAACTTTTTTTATGAATCTTGCCGTAGAAGAAGGGAAATATGGCATTACTGCTAATATTGTTTGCCCAGGATTTATAAAAACACCATCTGTTACAGAAAGATTTCCGGAAGAAATGCTACAAAAATTGTCTGTTACAAATGTTTTAAAACGTGCCGGCACTTCGGAAGAAGTTGCTGCTGCCATTGCCTTTTTTGCGATGCCTTCATCTTCGTTTATTACCGGTGTTGTTTTACCGGTTTCAGGCGGGGCGCATCTCGGTTGGCATTTATCTTAATAAAAAAAATTTTTATGATAACAACTTTTCCTGAAATAATTTCTTACCGGGCCGAAACGCATCCAGACAGGGCTGCATATATATTTAATGAAGAAGTTTTTTCATACAAAAATTATTATGAAAAATCTTTGCAGGCAGCATGTCATTTAAAATCATTGGGCTTACAAAAAGGAGATCGTTTCGGCATTCTTGATTTGAATAATCCAAATGTGCTGCATCTCATTTCGGGTGCGATGCTTGCGGGGATAATTCCTGTATGTATCAATTGGCGTGCTATGCCTGGCGAACTTTTATTTGTGTTACAAGATGCAGGTATTGATCATTTATTTTATGGAACAGCATTTCAGAAATTAATTGATGCGTCTACGTTGCCACAAAACCTGCATATATATGAAACTGGAAAACCGGATGTTGAAAATAAAAACTGTGATGAAAATTTTTTAAAGAACATTCAAATACACGATGCAGATATTTGTACATTGCTCTATACTTCCGGCACTACGGGAAACCCCAAAGGCGTAATGCTTTCCTATAAAAACTTATTTACCTGTTATCATTTATGTGTTTCGGATACACCATCATTCGGGCCTGATACACGCAATCTTGTTTGTGGCCCCATGTATTCCATTTTTGGTTTTGGTGCTTTTTTCGCCGGTATTTATGCAGGTTGCACCAATGTAGTAATCATGATGTTTGATGCCCAACAGGTTTGTAAAAATATAGTAGCACACAGCGTGTCAAATGCGTTGCTCATTCCGGCAATGTTCCAAATGATTTTAAAAATAGATGGTATAGATCAAATGGATTTCAGTTCACTGAGGCACATACAGTATGGAGGTTCTCCTGTTTCGGGTGAAATCCTGAAGCAAATGAAAAATACATTTCAATGCTATTTTACGCAAGTGTATGGCCTTACAGAAAGCGGTGGTGTAGGCACAGCATTGAGGTTTGATGATCATGAAGAAATTTTAAATGCAAATGACAGCTCAAAAAATGCAAAACTTT
>CAYXHX010000182.1:0-3089 GCA_964464835.1 uncultured Chitinophagaceae bacterium
GTTGTTTTTTGAACGGCGTGAAAGTATATGCAAGGTCCTGCGGATTTCTTCATCGCGGCCGATCACGGGATCGAGTTTACCGGCGCTTGCCAATTCATTTAAATTTTTTGCGTATTTCTGTAATGCATTGTATTGTTGGGATTGAGTTTGAGAATTAACAGTTGATCCTTTTCTCAATTCTTTGATAGCTGCAATGAATCCTTTTTCTGTAAGGCCGGCATCCTTCAAAATTTTTGATGCTTCATCATTGGTTTGTAAAATGCCAATAAGTAAATGTTCGGGATTAATAAATTCATCACTGAATGTTTTTAATGATGCATTGGCACGTAGCAATACATTATTCATGTCACGACTCATCATTTGAGCGGGATCGCCGCCACTTGTTTTTGGTAAATGTGCAATTGCTTCCGATAACTTAGTCTCCACATGCGTGATGTTCACATTATTTTTTTTCAATAAAAATTGAACCGGGCTGTCTTTGTCATCCAAAATTACTTTGAGTAAATGCAAGGATTCAATATTCGGGTTTTGATTATTAAAGGCTTCCTGCTGTGCGGCTTGTATCGTTTCCTGGGCTTTTACCGTATAATTATTCATCGCCATATTTTAGTTTGTTTATTATTTTAAGAAAATTGTATCCAATCCCTGCAAAATTCCATCCATCTTTTTTGCAGGAAATTTTGTCGTAAAAAATTGAACCAATCTGCCGCAAAGACAGTGCCGTATTGATTTTCATGAAATTGTTGCAGTTGAAAATCACAAACTGTATTCACTATTGATTTGTATCTTTTCATACATAGATGAATATTTTTGAAAAATGCATCAAGCAACTTGCCCTGTATCTTTGTACAAAATTTTTCAAATAAATGATTGCTGCATCTGCACATACAACATTTGTAAAATCATCTGCCATGCATGCCGGGTTTGATTTCTGCGGTATTGCAAAGGCAGTACCGATGGACGACGATGCGAGAAGGCTGGAAACCTGGCTGCATCAAGGTTTTCATGGAAAGATGCAATACATGGAAAATTATTTTGACTTAAGAACAAATCCTTCTTTACTCGTGCCGGGTGCAAAATCTGTCATAACGTTATTAAAAAATTATTTTCCTTCAGAAAAGCAACATACCAATGCACCAAGAATTTCTAAATACGCATTTGGCAAAGACTATCATTTTTTTATAAAAGCTAAACTACATGAATTCATGAATGTATTACGTGAAAATGTTGGCGAGATCAATGGAAGGGGATTTGTAGATTCCGCGCCTGTATTGGAACGAAGTTGGGCACAACGAAGCGGGCTTGGTTGGATTGGCAAAAATGGAAACCTGATAAATAAAACACAAGGCTCATTTTTTTTCATTGCCACTTTAATTACTGATCTTGAATTGACTTATGATGATCCATTGTATAAAGATTATTGTGGCAGTTGCAGGCGTTGTATAGATGCATGCCCAACAGGAGCGATATTGGAAAATAAAGTAATTGATGGAAGCCGGTGTATCAGTTATTATACCATTGAATTAAAAGATCTATTGATGCCGGCTGATGTTAAAAATAATTTTGACGGATGGATGTTTGGATGTGATACCTGCCAGGATGTATGCCCCTGGAACCGATTCAGCAAACCCACACAGGATGAGGCTTTACGGCCAATTCCCGAGATTCTTGATCTTTCCAAAAATGAATGGATGGAAATGACTGAAGAACATTTTAAAACGATTTTTAAAAAGTCTCCTTTGAAGCGGAGTAAATTTGAAGGAATTCGAAGGAATTTGAAATTTATTTCAAATGAATAAAAGATTTTTTCAAACAAAGTATTTCTAATCTTCATTTGCTTCAACAGGTTCTTTTTCGGGGAGATTACGCTTTTTTGTCCTGGGCTCAATAATGATAATTTTATCTTTTGGGAAATCAAATGAATAGGTAATACTTACACCTTGCCTTGTAGTTCTTCCAATATTTCCACTGGAAACATCAAGGCTGCTTTTATTGAAAACGATGGCACGTAATTTCCTGTCACGAGATAAAATAATCTGAACGGAAATATCCGGCAACCATTGAAAATTACCCTGTTGAATGGCAGAACTACTGATATTAAAATCAAGGCCTGTTCCAAATGTTACAATTACTTTACCGTTCAATAAACTTTGGTTCACTTTTAAATTTACCTGTTGCCGGTCGAGCCTGCTATTGGTAGCTGCTCCACCAATTAATTCTGCACTGCTGTAGGTGGATGTGCTTACATCAAACTGGAGGCTTTTATCACCGGTAAGTTTGGAGAGTAAATTCGAAACAATTTTATTCACTTCATTGCTTACTTTCTGAGAAATAGTATTGATGCCCGTTGAACGTGCAAGGTTGCCGCCACCGCCAATTTCACCATACGGTGCAAATGTTCCGAACACAATTAGCCAGGTTACTTGTTTGAGCATTTCATTATCATCCTGTTGTACTTTGTTTAAAAATAAACGAAGATTATTGTCACTATTAATGGGGCTCCCCTGCGGGAAATCAAAACGAAAATTGATATCCGGTTTTGTAAGCAAGCCACGCAATTCGGCAATCACATATACTTCACCACGGTAGCCTTGAACAGTGCCGCCGAGATTGAGGCCGGTATTATTCACCAATGTGCCGAGGCTTACATTTCTTGCCGTATATTGTGCATCCACATGCAAGTCTGCTTTGTAGGGATCGCCATTCCATTCAATATAATTATTTGCGCCTTCTACAAAATCAAAAGGCCTTCTTACCAGTGATTGAAAATTGAAATTGTACCTGCCTTTTTCAATATTGTATCTTCCATTCATTGTCATATTTCCTACTGCAGGGACTTTAATTTTCAATCTGCCATTTCCTGTTGCTTCTATCACATCGCCTGCAAGTGGGTCAAGAATTACATCAATCTGCGCTTTATTGTTGGCAGTAAGATCGAGATCAACTGTCAGTTTCGTATCGGAAGGCTTTTCAGGAGCAATTATTTTTTCACCATATTGTTTGAAAACAATAAAATCTGCATCGGTACTTTCCTGGTCATTAGAAGTTGGGATATAAATATGTGTCGTATCATTGACTTCACCTGTAAT
>CAYXHX010000182.1:3099-5365 GCA_964464835.1 uncultured Chitinophagaceae bacterium
CTCATATTCTCCTGCGGGCCTTTGATACTCATGGTAGCTTTTCCAATGGCCTTTCCATAAAATTGTTGATTATCTTTTGGCTTTGTATCCAGCAACAATAATTTAGCAGTGGACATATCAAAATCATACCGCATATTTTTAAACCCTGTTTCATATAAAATCCCTTTGATCTTTGCTGTATTATTATACCTGTCACGTATGGTAAGGTTGCCAAAATCTATGGAACTGTTTGTGAAATGAATCAAAGCAGAATCCACATTGTACCTCACTTTTGTATAATTCACTGTGAGTGCGGCTTCTGTGAGCATTGCATCACCGGTAATAATGGGTGAATTAGGCGCACCCTGCATCACAAGGTTACCGGTTGCAAAACCATCGAGGTCAGAAAAAATAGTGCTTAGGAAACGGTTGAGAAAACCAATACGCGTATGATTTAATTGTATGGTTGTATATAAAGGTTTTTTCAAACTGTCCTTTAAATCATAAAAGCCTTTGGCATTTATACCAAATTGTTCATTATCCGATAAAACATTCCATTCTATTTTCCCGCTTTCTTTTGAAAAGGTAGAATGTATTGTAACGTGGCCCACGGAATCGTTATCCAGCCGGAACTGCGTAGCATCTATTTCTGCAGCAGCATTGAATGATCCATAAAAATCCCGAAGAAAAATTTTGCCATTGGCAATCCCTTCCAGTGTCGGGCTTTTTATGACTAATGAAGTAAAATCACCAATATTCACATCCTTCAATTTTACCACAAGATTATTTCCTGCTGTACTATCCTTGTGTTCGCTCTCCACAGAGATTTCCTGGAAACCCTGGCTGAATCGCACATTATTTGCAACGGCGCTATTTTTCCTGATAACAAGTTCTCCATTTTCATCAAGTTCCCATTTTTTAGAATTGATAACAAATGAAGAAGGCCTGAACTCAATACGCACGCCATCTTCAAGGTTGATTATATCTGCATTCAAATCGGCTGCATTCAATTTTTCACTGGCACTGGTTTCAAGATGTAAAACTGAATGGTTATTGGCTGAAACAATGGTAAATTTTGAGCTGGGGAAAAACAAGCTGTCCCCAACATACACCTTGTCTATATCCCCAATGATGTGCAATGTATCAAATGCCCCTGAACCATGTATATCTGCCATTTCCAATTTATACATTCCATATTGAGCATTGGGAAAATTTGCAGTAAAATTGAAACCGGAATCTTTTCTTGATGTATTGACGGAACCTGTAATCGAAGCGCTATCCAGGCCGGATAATTGCGGGTCTATCAAGTGTGCATATTTATCAAAATCATAAGTATGTACAGCCACTGAAAAATCCTGGTTTTTTGGAGTTTCTTTTGGCTTGTTGATCAGGGCAGGATAATATGTATTTAAGAATGACTGAAAACTTACAGGCAAGCCGAGTATAGAAAATGTACCCTTCACTGTCGCATCAAACTGGTTGCTAATGATGCTGAGGATTTTAGTATTGCTGCTATCAAAATAAGCTGAAACACTTAGCGAATCAAAGTCAAGCTGTGTGCTGTCACTCAATAAAACTGCATTCAGGATTTTCGCTGTTCCTAAAAAGTCATCAATATTGCGCCCGGTAAAATTCAGGTCAAATAAACCTGTGAGTTGAAAATCTTTATTAGTCAGATTTAATTTTTGAAAATTAGCAACACCCAAATCGCCCAATACATTAAAACTTGGCGCTTCGCCGGAAAGATCTATTTCAATATTACTGGTAAAATTAAAATTCGGGTCATTGGCTAAAAACTCCCCACTGAATTTTTGTTTTTGCAAAGTGCCATTCAAACGTAAGTTTTGATAGGTATAACCATTGAATTGAAGAGTAGGAAAGACACCGTTCAATGTAGTTTTAACTTTATTCAAAGCAAAGCTTTTTCCATCTACTTTACCTTCAAAACTGATTAATCCCAAAGAATCGGAATGAATAAAACGGCCGAGGTTAAATTGTTTTGTTTGAACTGTGCCGGAATAAGCCGGTTCTCCATATTTTGGAAAACTGAGTTTAAGTTTTGTAAATAATCCACCAAGTGCAGTACTAAAATTTCCATTAATTAAAAATTCATGAATGGTACCTGAGTAATTGCCCTGGAAACGCACATTGCCAAGCGATGCAAGATCCGGAGATTTGATTTGCCCAAGGCCATTGTATAAAAATGAAATGCCTCTGATATTTGTTTGTACATTGGCATTTTCAAATTGCATTTTTGTAATGTCTATATCCGGTAGCCCTTTCATGG
>CAYXHX010000182.1:5435-5665 GCA_964464835.1 uncultured Chitinophagaceae bacterium
TAAATCTTCTATTTTAAAATCACTGATTGTACCGCGAAATTTTCCACTGAGTGAAAATTCTTTTTTCCAGTCCTGCAATGCCGGTGCAAAATATGCGATATCATTACTACTGACTGTTGAATTTTTGAAGTTGGCCGAAATTTTTATTTGATCAATAAAATCCGCCATGTCGGCGTTAAAATGCTGGAAATGCATTGCATAATAATCACCAATACGTGAATTTCCTGCAT
>CAYXHX010000183.1:0-5625 GCA_964464835.1 uncultured Chitinophagaceae bacterium
ATTGAGAAAGTGATTAACGGCTAAGGTAGATACCGTGTTACTGATTTTACATGATCCAAATCATGTTGACAATAAAATGACATATTCTTGAGAGGACGTTATCAATAAGGATTAATTATTTTTTGCACATCATCATGGAAATGGCATTTGAAAAAATATGGTATGAACATGTTGTAATAATGTTCTTCAAAAATGTATTGATTGCATCAAAACAATTAATTACATCCTGCTTCGGCATGCACTTGCATTAAGAGCCTGGCTTTTCGCCCATTGGCTTCTACAATGTTTGGGTACTCACGGTCTATTTGTTCCATCTGTGATTTGGTTTGAATCAACCTTGATAACAATTGCTGCAAACAAGATACTCTTTGTGAGAGCGTTTCATCATCCGGGTGTTGTTCAAGTGCGTATTCAGACTGGCAGATAGAAAGTTTGGTACCAAGAATTTCCCCTTCTATGGTATTAATTGGATTCATTTGACTTAAGAATGCACTTTGTGCCCCTCTATTATCTAAAAAATTACCGCTTTGCGACCTATGTAAACTATCCTGCTGCCTTTCTAAATTTTCTTTCCTGAAATTTATTATTGCCATTTGTTCACTTCGGCAATGATCATCATTGGCAATTTTTGAAGCATCGTTTTCAATATCTGTTGCTTCGTTCGTAAAATTTTCTTCCATCTTATTATAATAGCTTTGTTCTTCCAACTTAAACCCCGAAGGATCAAAAGTTTCTATTACTTGACTGATTGATTTAACCCTTACAACATTTGGCCCGTTACCGGATTTTTCCATGATGATAAATTTGCCTTTACTTGTTTGAATAAAACCTATTCCCCATCCGCCAATATATTTTTGTATTTGCATCTCTGAGGGCATAGGCCTATGCCCATCAAACTGGTCGCCATAAATAAACCAGGTAGTTGGTAACCCTTCTTGCTTATAACATGTAGCATTATATTGCCCTTCGCAAAAATTTTCAGAATACCCTTTATTCGTTAGCGGTGCAGAAGTCATAAGATTACCTTCGAGATAATCATGATTCTCGGTATTGGAAGTAGATACAAGGTGCTGAATGGGTTCATCTCCAGATGCTTTTTGATTGTGATACATAAATATTTTTCCCAGTTTATAACTTATTACAGTAAAATCGAAATCTTCAATTTCAGGTAAAAGCACATTAACAGATTCAACTGGCCTGGGCCGGGTAAAACCGATATACCCATCTCTCGTATTAAAAAAAAGGCCTGCAAAACGTGAAGTGCCGCCAAAATATAGTTCTACATCCATTTCTACATTAAAAGTGTATCGCTGTTGTGGTGTAATGTGTATCAGCTCACTTTCCGGCCTGTCAAATGCAGGAATCCGCATTATTTCGGTCATTGTTTGATCACTCACATAAGGAATTGTATCCTGGTGTAAATAATAGCCAAGCAAAATAGAATCGGTATAAGTCAGCACCCTGTTGCCATGTATAATTTGACTGTGCGCACTGAATGAAATAGCTATCAAAATAAGAAAGAAATATTTTCGTAGCATAGAATAAAAGTTTAGAGTTTAATAAATTCTACTCTTCTATTTTTTGCTTTACCTGCTTCTGAATCATTGGATGCAACAGGCTCTGACTCTCCCTTACCATCCGTTTGTATACGAAAGTCAGCTATGGAATAATTTTTTTTCAAATAATTTTTTACAGATTCAGCTCTTCTTTTTGATAAAGAAATGTTGTCATCAGTAGAACCATCGCTATCCGTATAACCAATTATTTTTAGTCCTATGTTGCCATTGCTTTTCATGGCATCTCCAATTTGATTGATAATAGAGTAGGAGGAAGGTTGAATTACATCGCTATTCACATCAAACAATATATCATTTGTAACGGCTTTGCCTTCTTCCATAAATTGTTTAACCAATAAGCTGCGGGCGTCTGTACTCGCTGAAGCAATACGCATATTACCTATAAATAATCCTGCATTTGAAGCCGGAATTTTCGGGTAATTGGCTATATAAAAAGCATTCAACATGCCGGTTGTGAGTATCCTTGGTAAATCAACAATTTTTGTTTGATCAAGATACACACGCAATCTTGTTTTGTTAATGGCAATGCTTACATGCAAAATTTTGTTGGCATAATTCGTTAACGGAAATGATTGTTTATTGCCTAATGGATCCAAACCATTCAAACCATAATTTACAAGGTACATTCTATCATCATTATAATTATCCAATGAAACCCAGCAATGTTGGGACCGATATACATCTTGTGTTAAGATATTTTTGGAATCGGAAAGGCCAAACTGTATAAAAGGAACTGTTGATCCTTCAGGTGCATTCAAAAATAAATCAAATTCAATTGTGCAGTTTTCCGGCAAAGCAGCTTCCATATATGGAGTCACTAAAGTATTGTCTGCTATTTCAAGCCAACGGCTGTTATTGCCATTTAGAGTGGAAACTTTTCCGGATCCTGTACTATTCCATTTGGCAGGAAAGTCGGCTATAGCATCCTGGATAAAATTATCCTGGAAAATAACTGTTTGGCCTGGTATGAAATCAGAAAAGGATGCGCCTGCAGTTATTGCAGGAGAAGTTGTATCGGATGAAGTTTTTGAAATACTGTCGGTTTTTACAGTTGTTGTGGTTTGTTTTTTATTTTTCTTTTTAAATAAGCCGCTTATTTTTTCATCAATTTTATTAATTGTATTATCTACTTTTTCATCAACCTTCGCATTGGCATCATTTACGGCACGGTCTTTTACACGTTCCCCAACATCCTGGGCAAAGGAAAAATTGAAAAAGAATATTCCCAAAAAAAGTAAAGAAAGAAACTTTTTCATTGCTTAAAGCATTTTGTTTGTGTAAAATTATAGCGCTATTGAATTGTAAAAACTACATATCCATGTAGTAATGCAGTGGAGTTTAATTTTGAGGTTTTTAAAGAAAAATTTTAAAAGGCCTCAGGTATTTCAATAATATATCCCTTTGGGATTTTATTGAAGCGGTAATTAAAAAATTTCTACATAAATTTTGAAGGCTTTGAATATAGGTTTATTATTAAAATTCAATCGCGTATTTAAAAGCCTTCTAAATGTGAACTGCCCTATTAACAATATACTTTACTTTTACCCACTGATATATTTCTGCAAAAAAATAATGGAAAAATGAAATAAAAAACACAAATGGAATAAATAATCCCAATTTGCAAACAGCCGTGTTTGAAAAATTTACTACTGCCAACGGATTGCCTGAAAACTTTATTTATGTTATCACTCAGTATCGTAATGGTTTTTTTTACTACTGGCCATTGTTCACCAACCGAAATGAAAAGCCTTGCAATTGCGGGGCATTTATTTACCAAAAATACACGAATAAAGAACATTCATCTCTCATTCGTGCATTCGTGGCATTGATTTCAAATTTCAGGAAGTTAGTCTATAAGTGTGTGCCTCAATAAACAAAATATATTGATAGGTGCGGGCACTTCAATTGACAAATATTTATAATGATAGAAGCGTAGACAAATACGGGTTTTTTCTGCAAAGTTGGAGAAATTAGTTTTCCCTTTTTCTTTAATGCTGTTCAATAACTCTAATAACAGATATGAATTTAATGTAATAAAGATTTTCCTTTTTTTGCTATTTTTCAATTATTTATAGGAAGTCATTTTAAATTTCGTTAAAAACTGCTCATAAGATTTTAGTAAAATATGTTTACTTATTTTTGAATAAGCAGTCTTTCTTTTATTTTTAGAAAAAAAATCAAATGAAAAATACAACTTTAGGCCAACTTTATTTACAGGAATTGGAAGCAGAATTTACCTCTACAAAAAAATGCATCGAACGAATTCCGTTCAATCTCTTTGAGTATAAACCACACGAAAAATCTATGTCGTTGGGCAACCTTACTAAATTGGTAGCGGATATTCCAAGATGGATTACTATTTCCATCAAAGATTCAGTGATAGATTTCGCCACATATTCGCATTTCAAACCTGGCAACTCAGAAGAGTTAGTGAAACATTTTGAAAAAAATGTGCAGGATGCGAAAGCCGTTTTGCAATATGTTACTGATGAGGAATTGGAAGAAATGTTTTACCTGAAAAATAACGGGCAGGAATTATTGCATTATTCAAAAAAATTCAATGTCAGTTCTTCCATCAACCACATGGTGCATCATCGCGGGCAATTGACGGTATATATGCGTTTGAATGATATTGCTGTTCCATCCATTTATGGCCCATCTGCAGATGACCCATCTTTTTAATAGTGAAGTAATCTTTGATGGGAAAGTATAAAAAGCCTGTTGCATAAATCACTAATTTTGCAAGTGAACATTTCAAAGTAATTCATGCTGCAACAATCCCCATATCTTTTATATTCTGATGGTAAAGGAAATATTTTTGAAGACCTTTCTCTATATGCCGTTGGGCGAAGCGGCTGGGATGCTGTAGATATTCCCAATGAAGATTGGATAGAATTACCTGAAGGTGGTAATTTATATGAACTTCCCGGCAGGCACGGTATAGGAATAGATGTGCAAAGCGGTGACATGCGCTTGTGTGAGAAAGGCTGGGCAGTTGCAGCATTTATTCCACCTGCCTACACAGGTTTGTATATTGCTGCGTATGAAACAACTGGCAATGCACCCACACTTCCCTTATTTTGTTATACGGCGGCTGCATGGATGGATGAAAAAATGTATGTACCGGCAGTAAGGATTGAAAATGATATCCGCCAGGAAAGCCGCGGGTACGATGCAAACAATATTTCATCAGGCATGCAGTCATTATTGCAAGCATACCCGCATAACAGGCTCGTTAAACATTTGATGGAAACCTGTTGCGCCACTTATCATTGCCCTGCGGCACGCAACCTTGCTCTTGGAAGATGGGAATGCCCAGTACCTTCATCACCTGCATGTAATGCAAATTGTATTGGTTGTATTTCATTTCAGCCGGAAGATGAAACCATTGTTTCAAACCAGGACAGGCTTACCTTCAAACCAAGTGTTGCAGAAATTGTTGAATTTACTGTGCCACATTTAATCGAAGCGCCTTATCCATTGGTAAGTTTTGGCCAGGGGTGTGAAGGAGAACCTTTACTCATGTGGGACACATTGCGGGATGCCATCCTTGAAATTCGTAAACATACACAAAGAGGCAGTATCAATATCAATACAAACGGCTCAAAGCCGGATGCCGTGAAAGCCTTATGTGAAGCAGGTTTGAACAGCATTCGGGTAAGCACCAACAGCGCACGTGAAAGAATTTATACTCCTTACTACCGCCCCAATAATTATGTGTTTGATGATATTGTGGAGAGTTTGAAAGTGGTAAATGATTTTGGCGGATGGAGCAGTATCAATTATTTTGTTTTCCCTGGAATAACAGATTGCGTGGAAGAATTTGAAGCCCTGAGAAAGCTAATAAAAAAGACTGGCTTGAAAATGATTCAATGGAGGAATTTTAATATAGATCCCGATTGGTATCTTGGACAAATGAATTTAACGGATACCGGGGAAGCCATGGGTATTAAAAATTTAATGCAACGCATTCATGAAGAATTTCCCGATTTAAAATATGGATATTTTAATCCATCCATGGAGCGAATCAGTGGGAATTTTGAAATGG
>CAYXHX010000184.1:0-2090 GCA_964464835.1 uncultured Chitinophagaceae bacterium
AAGAAGGATCCCATGCCGTATAGCCCCTGGCTTCAAAGGTTGCTCTTAAGCCACCACTTGGAAAAGATGATGCATCCGGTTCCTGCTGAATCAATGCTGCTCCGTCAAATTCTTCAATTGGACTGCCATCGCTTTTTATGGTAAAAAATGAATCGTGTTTTTCTGCTGTGGTTCCGTTTAATGGTTGAAACCAATGGGTAAAATGTGTTACTCCTTTACTTTCCGCCCATGTTCGTAACCCATTTGCCAACTGTGTAGCAATAGACCTTTCAATTTTTTTGCCCGCTTTTATACTTTGCAAAAGGCTTTTATAGGCTTCATCACTTAGAAAAACCCGGGATTTATCGAGCGTGAATACATTTTCCCCAAAAATAGAAGTGATTTTAGTTGATTTTATTTCAGGGTGATTATTTGGTTTTTGGCTGATGTGTTTGATTGCATCAAATCGGAGTGACATAAAATTTGCAGTTTATTTTTAAATTAATATGCAAATTTATAAGGATGTTAAAGAATAAATCAAAAATATTTTCAGCTTTGATATAATTTGTGCAGAAAATGTAAATATTTTATTTATTACAAAAATACTTAATTTGTTTTGGCCTTGTTTTTAAATTGCAAAACCCATCCTAAAACAAAGGGGGTAATTATAAATGGTAAAATGATACTTCTATATCTTGTTATGGCACCTGATAAAGTAATGGTATAGCCACAGAGTAATAAAACAGAGATGGTGAAACAACAGCAAAAAACAAAAAAGGAGGTTGAAAAAACCGGATTTTTCCTTGCAAAAAAAATAGACAAAAGAACAATCAGCCATAATACACATAATTCAAGTGTAGTAAAAATTGTTGAAATATTTTTCCATTCAGAAAAGTGAGGGCGAAAGAATGATATATCCAAAGCATAAGGCAAAAAATGTATATAGCTTGTAACAGTAGGTTCTAAAACAGGTAAATCTATTTGTGACCCTCCACCCAGAACTTTGAATTCTTCCTGTTTTTTTACAATGTATTCAGGGAAATTATTGGCATCTTTTAAAAATCCTGTAAGGAAAAATAATGAGATTCCTATTCCATAAATTCCAAGAATGATGAACCATTTTTTCTTTGGATAAAAATCACATAAAGCCCAAACAAGTAATGCCGGCAATAATAAAAATGCGAGAAAATTTCGTAAAGCAAATATGAGGGCTATTAAAAGCAATGAATAAAAAATATAAGAATAATTCAATTTCCTATTCTTCAATTGTATATTAAAAAAATAAACAATCAGCCCGATACAAGTAAATAGCAAACCGTCTTTATGCGCCCCACTGCACCAGAATAAAAATGAAGGAATGCAGAAAACAGCCATTACTGCAGGAATATTTCTTTGTGAAGTGTGTGTGAAAATCCTGTACACGGCTACAGGGCCGAAGAAATACATGTAATTCAACAAAACAGCATTGGCATAATAATTTTTGAATGTAAACAAGTTACAAATTGCCATTATCTTGATCATCACATTACTTTTCAAATCATTCCAATAGGAATTGCCTTCTAAAAAAAGATTACTGCTCTGATGATATCCTGAAGTGAAAATATCTTTTATAAATGCAATTGGATCCCGCAAGAGCCAATCAGTTTCCCCAATACTTAAATGAAAATAATTCCAGGAATCACTTGTGGGCAAAAGAGATGCTTGTGAAAAATAAATGCCATATACAAATGCAGCGGATAACTTAATTAAAAACAAACCTGCCAGAAAAGATTTGCCCAATGTTGACTGCACAAAAAATGTAGTTTTTGTTACCAGCCAGGTAAATAGAATGCAATAAAAAATTGTGATTAAAATTTCCAATGTGGCAGTTTGTCAACAAAATAAGCAGGGAATTTCGAGTAACGCAAATTAATTTGTTGCTGTCAAACTTTTGAAAGTGTATATCTGACAACAACCCTCATTACAAAATAAGATGCGTGAATAATTCTTTGCTTTCATTTAAATATTGAAAATGAAACTTTCTATATTTTAATTTGTATTCAATTTTTTTAAAGTCATTCCGATCTTTTAATTCAATTCCTACCACGGCAGGGCCACATTCTCTGTTATTT
>CAYXHX010000184.1:2100-5617 GCA_964464835.1 uncultured Chitinophagaceae bacterium
TTTTTTTAGAAAATTGAAAATAGGTAATGTCATCACAAGGCCCTAAAATTTTATTTACAAATTCTTTTAATGCACCTGGCCTTTGTGGGAAATTAATGATAAAATAATGCTTCAATCCTTCATATAAAAGCGATCGCTCTTTGATCTCTTCAGTTCGGGTGATATCGTTATTGCTACCACTTACAATGCATACAACATTTTTTCCTTTTATTTTTTTTTTATAAAAATCCAATGCAGCAATAGTTAATGCTCCTGCCGGTTCTACAACAATGGCTTCTTCGTTGTACAAACGTAAAATTGTGGTGCAAACTTTCCCTTCGGGGGCTAAAACGATATCATTTAAACTTTCTTTACAGATTTCGAAAGTTAAATTACCTACGCGTTTCACTGCTGCACCATCTATAAATTTATCAATGTTTTCTAATGTTGTAATGACGCCTTTTGTAATAGAAGTTTTCATTGATGCTGCTCCCACAGGCTCTACACCAATTATTTTTGTGTTTGGGCTTAATTGTTTAAAAACGGTGCAAATACCTGCCGTCAAACCTCCTCCGCCAATTGGAACAAATAAATAATCAATTGCATCTTTTTTATCTTCCAATATTTCTAATGCAACAGTTCCCTGGCCGGCTATAACCTTTTCATCATCAAAGGGATGAATAAATATTGAATCTTGTTCTTTGCAATAATCGTTTGCAAAACGAAAAGATTCATCATAAGTATCACCTTTTAAAATCACTTCCACTTTATCTTTCCCAAACAATTTTACTTGTTTTATTTTCTGCAAAGGTGTAGTAATAGGCATAAATATTGTTGCCCGAATATTGAGTCTATTGCAGGTAAAAGCCACGCCCTGTGCGTGGTTGCCTGCACTTGCACAAACCACTTGTTTTTGTTTTTCTGCTTCAGTGAGTGTAGAAATTTTATGATAAGCGCCTCGCAATTTATACGAACGAACAGGCTGTAAATCTTCACGCTTTAGCCATACCTGTGCAGAAAATTCTTCACTCAGGTTTTCATTTTTCATCAGAGGTGTATGCACCGCCACACCTCTGATGTTTTCTTGCGCCAGTTGTACCTGATTAAATAATGTGGTTATTTTTTCGGCCTCAATAGGCGTACTTGTGCTCCCGTTTGCCATAATTCGCTTGTTTGTATTTCTTTTAATTCTGCTTGTAATTTTTTCCTGTAATCTGGTTTGCTGTTAGCTTCAATAACAATTTCAGCTTCCTTTCCTGCTACCACAGAATCGTACAATTCATTCAATACAGGTTCCGTGGCATCTCTAAATTTATTTTTCCAATCCAATGCACCCCGCTGCGCTGTAGTGGAGCAATTGCCATACATCCAGTCCATACCGTTTTCAGCTATGAGCGGCATTAAACTTTGCGTCAATTCTTCTACTGTTTCATTAAATGCTTCACTGGGTGAGTGGCCACGTTGGCGCAACACATTGTACTGGGCTTCGAATATGCCGGCGATGGCACCCATTAGTACACCTCGCTCACCGGTAAGGTCGCTATATACTTCTTTTTGAAAAGTGGTTTCAAATAAATAGCCCGACCCGATAGCGATTCCCAATGCCAATGCTTTTTCCTGCGCCATGCCTGTAGCATCCTGATATACGGCATAGCTGGAATTCAATCCCTGTCCTTTTAAAAATAAACTGCGCAGTGAAGTGCCCGAGCCTTTTGGAGCCACCAAAATAACATCTACATCTTTCGGTGGCACGATCCCCGTTTTATCATGAAAAGTAACGCCAAAACCATGGGAAAAATAAAGGGCTTTTCCTGGGGTTAAATGTTTTTTCATCGTGTCCCATGCTTGGATCTGCCCCGCATCAGAAAGTAAATTCATCAGCAACGTTCCTTTTTCATAGGCTGCCTCCAACTCAAACAAGGTCTCGCCTTCTACCCAACCATCGGCTAATGCCTTGGCCCAACTATTGGTTCCTTTTCTTTGTCCTACAATTACGTTTACACCATTGTCTTGTAAATTCAAAGCCTGGCCCGGCCCTTGAACGCCATAACCGATTACGGCTACCGTTTCATTTTTTAATATTTGTTGTGCCTTTTCAAGGGAAAATTCTTCCCTGGTTATTACATTTTCCGATACTCCACCAAAATTGATTGTTGCCATTTTTATTAATTGTTAATTGTTTATTGATAGCATAATGCTAATTGCACATTGCTAATTGCTGATTGTTTTTAAGTTCTTTTAAATACGTGCTAAATTCCTTCATTGGTTTTGTAATAGCCACTCTTCCGGAGCGGGCAAATTCCAATATTCCGAATCTGGTTAAATGATCGAAAAGTGCCTGTGTCTCTGCTACGTGGCCTGTTTTTTCGATAACCATAAATTGAGGATCTACGGATAAAATACGGGCATGATTTTCACGAATTACTTTTTCTACTTCGCCATTGGCCAGTCGGTCTGTTTTTATTTTATACAGCGCTATTTCCTGGTGTACGATTTCAGATTCTTCATGCACAAATGCCTTAAATACATCCACTAGTTTTTCAATTTGCCCTATCACTTTATCTACTTTTTCTTTGGTAGTTCGCAACACGATCGTATAGCGAAAAACACCTCGCACCTCCGATTCAGAAGCGGTGATGCTATCTATATTCAGGTGACGCCGTGTAAATATGATGATGATGCGATTGAGTATTCCGATGCTATTTTCAGTAAATACCGAAACAGTAAATGTCCTTTCCATTTCTTTAGTTTTATCATTTTAGTTTAATCGTACTTCCGAAACAGATGCCCCGGTGGGGATCATTGGAAATACATTTTCCTCTTTAGTAACCATCACTTCAAGTAGAAAGGTGCCATTATGTTGCAACAT
Organism: uncultured Chitinophagaceae bacterium; assembly: GCA_964464835.1. GTDB lineage: Bacteria > Bacteroidota > Bacteroidia > Chitinophagales > Chitinophagaceae > JAFDXJ01. Next base: position 4,949 of record CAYXHX010000184.1, read on the forward strand.
TTCCACCAATGATTCTTTTAATTCTTTTCGGGATTCTACTTTTTTTCCATCAATGCTGTATGCGTTGGCCAATGCTACAAAATCGGGGCTCACCATTTCAGTGAATGAGTATCGTTTTTCGAAAAACATCTGTTGCCATTGGCGCACCATTCCGAGAAAACGATTATTTAAAATGATGATTTTCACCTCTACTTTACTTTGTAAAATGGTGCCCAATTCCTGTAAAGTCATTTGAAAACCACCATCGCCAATGATGGCTACCACCGTTTTTTCAGGTACGCCAAATTTCGCCCCTATCGCAGCAGGTAGGGCAAAGCCCATTGTCCCCAGTCCACCGGAAGTAACATTGCTTTTGGTTTTATTGTAGTGATAAAATCGTGCCGCCATCATTTGATGTTGGCCTACATCGGTTACTATCACTGCTTCGCCATTGGTAATTTCCGATAGCAATTCAATTCCTTTTTTTTAGCAACGATAAATTCCTGCAACCAGGCATTGTGCGTTTTTTTATTCACTAATTTGGTCAACATTTCCAAAGCAGTTTTAGCATCGGCATGCACCGCTACATCCGCTTTGATTATTTTATTAAGTTCGGCTGCATCAATATCTATATGAATCACTTTGGCCTGCCGTGCATATCTGGAGACATCACCGGTGACACGATCGTCA
>CAYXHX010000185.1:0-5606 GCA_964464835.1 uncultured Chitinophagaceae bacterium
AGAGGAATTGAAATCAAAAACTATCCTTCGATTAAAAAGCATCTTGCAGAATTCAAGCAACAACTTGAGCCAGGCATTGGAAGAAAACCTGGTAACTACAATTGGTATGAGATACAAGATAACACTGCATACTTTTCAGAATTTGAAAAAGAAAAAATTATTTGGGGATTGACTTCAGACAAATGGACTTTTGCTTTTGATGATGCAGGAAATTATTTGCCAAGCAATGGGTATATTCTTACTTCAAAAGAAATTCCAATTAAGTATTTACTTGCATTGATGAATAGCAAATTGATTGAGTTTTATTTTGGTTTCATTGGAATCATGACAGCTGGTGGTGCTTACACTTTGAAATATGAAACTGTTGTTGAGTTTCCGATAAAGATTGTTGACTTCGGGGTTCAGCAGAGTTTCATCACACTTGTTGACTTCATCCTCCTTCTCAAAAAACAAAACAAAGATTCCACTTTCTTAGAACGCCTGATAGATGTCATGGTCTATGAATTGTATTTACACGAAGAAATAAAAACAGCCAGTGCAGAAGTGCTGAAACACTTAAACAATTTGCCGGAGTTACAAGAAGGCGATGATGAAAAAAACATGAAAGCAATTGAGAAAATTTCCAAAGAATTATCCAACCCCGCACACCCGGTTTCCATTGCCATGCAAAAAATGCAGGAAGTGGAAGAGGTGAAAATTATAGAAGGGAGAAAATAACCCAATATGGAAACTTACTGGGAAAGTATTTATACATAATTGAAAGACGCCATTGAATGGATGGATCGTTTACCAACAATTCCTGCTTCCGTGGATAGGTGAGAAAATAATTCAGGTATTGAGATATTGAGTTATTAATCTAATGAGAAATTAAGAGAAAATAATTCAGGCATTGAGATATTGAGTTATTAAGCTATTGAGAAATTAAGAAAAAGTATTCGTGCATTCGTGGCGATTCAAAACCCCGAATAATTATCTTTACATTGAAATTCAAGTTCAATTTTTATTCGTTCATGATTGTATTTATAAAAAAATATCTTTTTCTATTTATATCCTTTGCTATTTGTTTCTCCTGCAAAAGCAAAATGAGCAATACCGGCAATCCGGTTAAAAAAGATTCCGTCATTTCCTGTGAAGTGCCATCACGCCTTGATTCATCAATAGGCAATGATATGAAACCAAAAAAATAATTGTCCATTACAGTAATTGGTTTTCATATTGCAGTGGCTTTAGGGCTAGATGGTGCTTGTAAAGCACTCCCGATATGGGTTTTGTGCTTACAGGATTGAACTGTGTGAAAGTTGTTTTATAGAAAATTGTTTTAAATCATTTGTCTCAACTATATTTACGGTTTGACTTACACATTTACCAAAAATTTTTTATGAAAAAATTACTGCTGCTTATTTTAAGTGTTATCACATTACAGGCAATTGGTCAAAAACAAAAAGCCGATAAACGATTCGATGGTTTGGATACTGCCTTTGCACGCGTATTGAAAGATTGGCATGCGGCGGGTTTTGCAGTTGCCGTGGTAGAAAAAGATAAAATCGTTTATGCAAAAGGTTTTGGTTATAAAGATTATGAAAATAAAATCCCGGTTACCACAAGTACGCAATTTGCCATTGGCAGTTGTACAAAAGCCTTTACAGCTTCACTCTTAGGCATATTAAAAAAAGATGGCAAAGTAGATTTTGATAAACCTGTGCGGGATTATTTACCGGCATTAAAATTTTACAATAACAATTTAAATAATTATGTCACGCTTCGGGACATGATGAGCCACCGAACCGGGTTACCAAGGCATGATTTTTCCTGGTACCTATTTCAAAGCCATTCTATGGATAGCCTCATTGCAAGGATTCAATATATGCAACCGGAAGTTGGCTTGCGTGAAAAATGGTTGTATAACAATTTTATGTTTATGGCGCAGGGAGCTGTTGTTCAAAAAATTTCCGGCAAGAGTTGGGAAGATAATATTCGTGAAGAAATCTTTACTCCATTGGACATGAAAGAATCAAATGTATCTTTAAAAGAATGGGAAAAAGATAGTCATGCAGCAATCGGGTATAGTGTAAAAAAAGACAGCATCATTTATCCATTGGATTATTATGATATTGCTGCCATGGCGCCTGCCGGAAGCATTAATAGTTCAGTGAATGATATGGCAAAATGGGTAATTACCTGGATAAATGGCGGCAAATTCCAGGGCAAAGAAATTTTACCCGCAGCGTATGTACAAGATGCCATCAGCTCTCAAATGGTGATTGGCAGCGGGTTACCGGGCAAGTTGCACCCGGATATGTATTTTGCAAATTATGGGCTTGGCTGGGGATTTTCATCCTATCGCGGCCATTACCGTGTAGAACATGGCGGCAATATTGATGGCTTTAGTGCAAGCACAAGTTTCTTTCCTTCAGATAGTATTGGCATAATCGTTTTATGTAACCAGGATGGTTCTTCCGTTCCTTCTGTAGTACGAAATATACTTGCAGACAGGATGCTTCAATTGCAAAGAAATGATTGGGAATCGGAAATTAAAAATGCGGCTGACTTGGCGAAAAAGAATGAAAAGGATGCCGAAAAAAATATGGTTTCTACGCAGGTAAAAAATACAAAGCCTACACATCCTTTAAGCGATTATGAAGGCAATTTTGAAAATCCCGGGTATGGCACTGTTGCCATAAAGTTGTCCAATGATTCTTTATATGCACAGGCCGGGAAAATGAATATCTGGTTAGCGCATTATATGTATGATATATTTCAACCTATTATTAATGACCGCAAAACGGGGATAGATACAGCAGATAAAAGTTTCCCGAAATTCAGTTTTGCAATGAATGAAGCAGGCGATATTGTCAATTTTTCCGTTCCCTTTGAAGCAGCGATTGACCCGATTGTATTTACAAAAAAATTACAAGTGCAAACGCTTGCCAAAGAAACATTGCATCAATATATCGGCGATTATGAATTGAGTGGCATTACCATAAAAATATTTATTAAAGGAGATTCTACTTTAATGATGTTCGTACCCGGCCAACCGGAATACGAATTGATACCACTTGGCAATGACCGGTTCTCATTAAAAGGTTTGCAGGGCTTTACAGTACAGTTCAATAAAAATGAAGCTAATGAAATTTTCGAATTGTTGTCGCAACAACCCAATGGCGTGTTTAAGGCAGTTAAGAAAAAGTAAGAATATTGAACTCCTGGTTCAAGATTACGATTGTACATTTAGAAAAAATAAAATGGTATTGCAAGGTGAAAAGGCATAGACAATAAATTAATAAAAATTCATTACTTCAACTGCTCAAACCTCGCCTGGAAAAATCGTAAATATTTTGGTTCATACACCATCTTCATACCTTTTATTTTTTTCCTGCGTTCATATACATAAGCAGCAGATTCTGCAATCACATCCATATGGGCTTGTGTATATACGCGGCGTGGAACAGTGAATCGTACTAACTCCAATTTCGGGAAATAATTTTCGCCATTGGTTTTTCTTCCTGCGGAAACAATGCCACGTTCCATGGTGCGTACGCCCGCATCCAAATACAATTCCGCAGCGAGTGTTTGTGCCGGGAAATTTTGCTGTGGTATATGCGGTAAAAATTTTTTGGCATCTACAAAAATCCCATGCCCGCCAATCGGTTTTACAATCGGGATATGATACGACATCATTTTATTCCCGAGGTAAATCACCTGCCCTACCCTTGCTTTGATATGGTCTGCACACACACTCTCTGCAATACCGATTGCCATTGCTTCCATATCCCTTCCGGCCAAACCGCCATACGTATGAAGGCCTTCATACACTACGACCATATTTCTTGCTTCTTCAAAAATATCCCATTCATTTACTGCGAGAAAGCCGCCAATATTTACAAGTGCATCTTTCTTTGCACTCATTGTAGCGCCATCCGTATAGGAATTAATTTCATGTACAATTTCTTTAATACTTTTTTGTTCATATCCTTTTTCTTTTTGCTGAATAAAAAAAGCATTCTCCGCCACCCGTGTCATATCATGTATGATGCGGATATTATATTTTTTTGTAAGCGCTCTCAATTCTTTCAGGTTATTCATACTGATGGGTTGGCCGCCCGCCATATTCACACTTGTAGCAATACTTACATAAGGGATTTTTTCAGCGCCATATTTCTTTATAAGTTTTTCCAGTTTATTTAAATCCACATTTCCCTTAAACGGAAATTCATTGTCTGGATCATGCGCCTCATCTATAATGATGTCTTCAAATTTTCCACCTGCCAATTCCTGGTGCAACCGCGTAGTGGTGAAATACATATTCCCGGGAATGATGTCCCCTTTTTTAATCAGTATCCTTGATAAAATATTTTCTGCACCACGCCCCTGGTGCGTGGGTATGAGATATTTATACCCATATACTTCTTTTACGACTTCTTCTAAATGATAAAAATTCCGGCTGCCTGCATACGCTTCATCTCCCAACATCATACCGGCCCACTGCCTGTCGCTCATGGCGGAAGTTCCACTATCTGTTAACAGGTCAATATATACATCATCCGATTTTAATAAAAATGTATTGTAGCCTGCTTCCTGCAATGCTTTTTTTCTTTGTGCGGCAGTTGTCATTTTCAACAACTCTACCATTTTCATTTTATATGGTTCTGCCCAACTTCTTTTTAAATTTTTCATCTTTTTTTATAACTTATGAATGGAATGGTTTTAATTTCACGGTGAAATGCCTGAGCGCCGGGGCTTCTTCAATAATTGTCAGCCCTTTTATCGCATCTCTTTTTTTAAAAACATCAATTATTATTTCCGCCACATAATCAATATGGCTTTGGGTATACACCCTTCTTGGAATGGCAAGCCTTACAAGTTCAAGTGTTGCAGGAATTAATTTTCCTCTGCTGTCATATTTTCCAAACATGAGTGAACCTATTTCCACCGAACGGATACCGCCTTCTTTATAGATGGCACAGACCAAAGCCTGCCCCGGGTATTGTTCTACCGGAATATGCGGCAAAAATTCTTTTGCATCCAAATACACCGCATGGCCGCCACCGGGGCGCATTACCGGAACGCCAGCTGCAACTAATTTTTCGGTGAGGTATTCAATACTGCGGATACGATATTGCAAATAATTTTCTTCCATTACTTCCCTTAAGCCAATAGCAATCGCTTCGAGGTCCCTGCCTGCAAGGCCTCCATAAGTAGGAAATCCTTCTGTGATAATCAACAGGTTCCTGCATTGCATAGCAAGCTGTTCACTATGCATGGCAAGAAAGCCGCCGATATTGGCAAATGCATCCTTCTTGGCGCTCATGGTGCAGCCATCTGCATACGAAAATAGTTCGCGGACAATTTCAGGGACAGTTTTATCCTCGTATCCCGCTTCGCGCAATTTTATAAACCATGCATTTTCTGCAAAGCGGCATGCATCAATGAATAAAGGGATTTGATACCGGCTGCAAACTTTTTTTACATCCCGGATATTTTGCATGCTTACCGGTTGGCCACCGCCTGAATTATTGGTAACTGTCAGTATGACCAAAGGAATATTTTCTGCGCCCTTTTCAATGATACATTTTTCCATAGCCTCTACATCCATATTCCCTTTAAAG
>CAYXHX010000186.1:0-5575 GCA_964464835.1 uncultured Chitinophagaceae bacterium
AACTGCAGAACAACAGCTAAGCAGTGATGAGTACACAAGAACTATCATTGAAAATATTGAGGTAGATAAATGGAAATTTGAAACGAGTACGGAAGGCGATTATAAGCAAATAAAAATTGGCTCTGCCAATTCGCTTGTGGATGGCGACCAAACGTATATCATTCATTATTCGGTGTTGAATTCGATTAATTTTTTTGCGGATCATTCAGAATTATACTTCAACCTTATTGGCGATCAATGGCCGGTACAAATTGATTCCGTTCATTTTCGAGTGGTTTTACCGGGTATGCTCCATGAAGTACCCAAATACTTTGTTGCAACCGGCTATACCGGTTCAAGAGATAATAATACAATCTCCACTTGGGAGAATAATGAAATTTTTTCCGGCGCTACCACTCAATTCTTAAATCCCAATGAAGGGCTGACTATAGGTATTGCATTCCCCAAAGATTTTTTAACAACACCAAATTATTCCATGCGTGGGATTGGTTGGTTAATACTACCTGTATTCAGTTTAATAGGAATGTTTTTTCTTTGGAATGCCACAGGCAAAGATGAGAAGCGTACTGTAATGACGGAGTTTTATCCACCGGAAGATATCAGTCCGCCTGTGGCCGGTTTTATAATAGATAACAGGTTAGATACCAAAGACCTTACGGCTTTTGTTCCTTATTGGGGCGCAAATGGTTATTTGAAAATAGATGAAATTGAAAAAAAATCTTTAGCCGGTTTATTAAAGTCTACAGATTATGAATTTATAAAATTAAAATCGCTGCCTGCGAATCACCCTGAATATGAAAAAACGCTTTTCAATGGTATTTTTAAATCCGGTAGTAATGTAAAATTGAGTGACCTGAAAAATAAATTATATACAAGTTTAAATTTATCTAAAACTCAATTGACAGCGGATATAAAACGAGAAAATTATTTTGTAAAAGGTACGCGTACATTGGGCTGCCTTTTACCGGCTATTGGTTTTATCATTTTTGTAGCCGGCATCTTTGCATTGCCGGCGACCTGGTATGACAATAGATGGATTGGCCTTTCTATACTTTTATTTGCCTTGCCCTTTTTGATTTTTGGATTTTTAATGACAAAAAAAACAAAGAAAGGAACGGATTTGTATTATCGTTTATTGGGATTTAAAGAATTTATAAAATCTGCAGAACAAGACAAGTTGAATGAGTTCTTAAAACAAGACGAACAATATTTTGATAAAGTATTGCCGTATGCAATTGTCTTTGGTGTGGCGGATGTATGGAAAGATAAATTGAAGGGGCTTGAAATTCCTCCTCCAACCTGGTACAATGGAAATTATCACGGAAGTAATTTTAATTCAGCGGTATTCATGAGCAGTTTCAATAATTCCATGAGCGCTATGTCCAGTACGTTCTCAAGTGCACCATCGAGTAGTGGAAGCAGTGGCGGCAGTTTTGGTGGCGGTGGCTTTTCCGGCGGTGGCGGAGGTGGTGGTGGTGGCGGTAGTTGGTAATTCAATAAAATAAAAAACCCCGCAATTTTTTTAGCGGGATTTTTATTTTTAAGAGAGGGGGAATTACTTAATGGTGATTTCTTTCGGCATCACTTTCATTTCTTCTTTCTTTGGCAATAACAATTTCAAAATGCCATTTTCATACATTGCTTCGATGCCATCCATGTTGATTTTATCTTCAACACTGAAACTTCTTTTAAAATTGGTTTGCGTGAATTCTTTTCTGTGGGTTTTGTATTCATTCTTTTCAGTTTCTGCATTTTTTTCATAACTGATGGTAAGCATACCTTTCTCCACGTTTACTTTAAAATCTTCTTTTTTTAAACCTGGTGCAACCAATTCAATATGATAGGCATCATTGGTTTCGTGTATGTTTACGGGAGGCATCATCCAATTTTGTTGAGGGCGATTGAAGGAAGGCATCCCTGTAAACAGTTCATCGAATAAGTCGCTTAAAGGCTTGAAATTTTGTTTTGTGATCGTAGTCATAATTTTAAATTTATAGGTTTTTAATCGGGCAATAAACTTCAAACAATATACCATGGCATTTTGATTATCAAATAGTTGAAATTATTTCAGTCCTGTTAATAAAAATCCGCCATTGTGGCAAATAAAAATAATTTTGATGACACAATGTCTTGTGAAAATCAAATCTTTTTAAGAATAAACTTTTTCCTTATTTTTGTTTTCCCCAAAAATTAAAGATTATGTATCCAACAGAAATAGTAGAACCAATGAAAGCGGAGTTAACAGAACATGGCTTTGCAGAATTATTAAATAAAGATGATGTAGAAAATCAGTTGAAAGAATCCGGAACTACATTGATCATGATCAATTCAGTTTGCGGATGTGCAGCAGGAAGTGCAAGGCCGGGCGTGATTATGTCGGTGATGAATTCAGAAAAAAAACCGGATCACCTGGCGACTTCATTTGCAGGGTTTGATGTGGAAGCGGTACAAGCCGTGCGCAATCATTTAGCGCCATACCCGCCAAGTTCACCTGCAGTAGCTTTGTTTAAAAACGGTGAGTTAGTTCATTTTTTAGAACGCCATAATATTGAAGGTAAATCAGCACAAATGATTGCCAATAACCTGATTGCTGCTTTCGAAGAATATTGTTAGCAGCTAAAATTATCCATGCACAGAGCAGTTGTTCGTGGATGGGTTAGTAAATATCGCCTCCCTTTTCTAAGGGAGGCTTTTTAATTTTTAAACTTATCAAACATTTTATCAGCCTCTTTTATAAATCATTTTTTTAATTGTACTTTGCCTCAAAAATATTTTACATTCATGCAGTTTGATCATACACTTTCCTTTGCAAGAGATATGGATAAAAAAGATCCGTTGAAACGTTTCAGGAAAAAATTTTTTATCCCAAAACATAAAGGAAAAGAAACAATTTATTTTACAGGCAATTCATTGGGCTTACAACCAAAAGCAACACAAAAATATATTCAACAGGAATTGGACGATTGGGCAAAGCTTGGTGTAGATGGGCATTTCCATGCCAAAAACCCATGGATGCCATACCATGAAAAGTTTTCAAAACCCATTGCTTCCATTGTAGGCGCAAAGCCACACGAAGTAGTGGTGATGAATCAATTGACGGTAAACCTGCATTTACTGTTGGTAAGTTTTTATAAACCTACAAAGCAACGATTTAAGATTTTATGCGAAGCAAAAGCATTTCCTTCTGATCAATATGCACTCGCGTCACAAGTACGTTTTCATGGCTATGATCCGGAGAAAGCCATCGTAGAAATTGCACCAAGGCCCGGTGAACATCATATTCGGCATAATGATATTTTACAAGCGATAGAAAAACACAAAGATTCTTTGAGTGTTGTTTTAATGGGTGGCGTCAATTATTATTCCGGGCAGGTATTGAAAATGCAAAGTATTGCAAAAGCTGCACATAATGCAGGCGCTTATGCAGGTTTTGATTTGGCACATGCAGCGGGAAATATTGCTCTTCAGTTGCACAAATGGAAAGTAGATTTTGCCTGTTGGTGCAGTTATAAATATTTAAACAGTGGCCCGGGCGGCGTTGCAGGAATTTATATTCATGAAAAATATGCACGGGATACATCTATGCAACGCTTTGCCGGTTGGTGGGGAAGTAAAAAAGAAACGCGCTTTGAAATGCCGCCAAATTTTGAGGCAATTCCTTCTGCTGAAGGTTGGCAATTGAGTAATGCGCCCATTCTTTCAATGGCTGCACATAAAGCATCGCTTGATATTTTTAAAGAAGCGGGATTGAACAATCTTATTTCTAAAAGCAAATTATTGACAGGCTATTTATTTTTTTTACTCCAGGCAATCAATAAGAAACAGGAAGGTTTTATGGAAATCATTACCCCGATAAATGAAACGGAACATGGTTGCCAGGTTTCTTTGCTGATGAATAAAAATGGGAAAGCCATTTTTAATAAACTCAAACAAAATGGTGTAGTGGCTGATTGGCGGGAACCAAATGTAATCCGCATTGCACCTGTACCTTTATATAATACATTTGAAGATGTATATCGGTTTTGTTCCATTATAGAATCTTTTGTTTCAAAATAAATTTTTTGCATGCAACTCAAAAAAAATATTATTATCAATGGCGCCGGGCTCGTAGGAAGTTTATTGGCAATATACCTGGCAAAACGCGGGCATGCAATAAGGTTGTATGAACGCCGGCCTGATATGCGGTTGTCCGGTGCCATTGCGGGCCGTTCCATCAATCTTGCCCTGAGTGACCGTGGCCTGAATGCTTTAGAGAAAGTAGGCATTGCAGATGACATAAAAAAAATTGCCATTCCCATGCATGGGCGGCAAATCCATAATGCGGATGGCTCACAGGTTTTTCAACCGTATGGTGCGGAAGGCCAATTTATCAATTCCGTTTCGCGTAGTGAATTGAATATGCAATTGATGGGCCTTGCAGAAAAAAACGGAATCCAACTGTTTTTTAATCATCGTTGTGATACGATTGACTGGAAAAAAAATGAAGTCACTTATATCCATGAAGTTTCAGGAGATACAATTAGGGAAAATGCTGATTTGATTTTTGGCGCCGATGGCGCTTTTTCAGCATCCCGTTTGCAACATCAAATTCAATCTGACAGGTTTGAATACCAACAAACATATATAAATTGTGGCTACAAAGAATTGTCTATTCCACCGACCGAAAACAATGAATTTGCCATGGAAATACATGCATTGCATATTTGGCCACGAAAAGAATATATGTTGATTGCTTTGCCCAATAATGATAAATCATTTACCTGTACGTTGTTTTTTCCTTTTGAAGGCAATGAATCATTTTCTGCTTTGAAAACTAAAGAGGCGGTACATGATTTTTTTAATGAACATTTTAAAGATGCCATTACTTTGATGCCAACTTTAGTAGAAGATTTTTTTAACAACCCTACATCGTCATTGGTTACCATAAAATGTTTCCCATGGGTGCGCAACAATTCATTTGCATTGATTGGCGATGCGGCGCATGCGATGGTTCCATTTTTTGGGCAAGGCATGAATTGTGGTTTTGAAGACTGTTTTGTATTGGATGAACAAATAGAAAAATATGGAGATGATTGGGAAAAAATATTTTCTGAATTCCAACTACTGCGCAAACCGGATGCGGATGCAATTGCAGATTTAGCCGTAGAAAACTTTATTGAAATGCGTGCGAAAACCGCTGATCCGAAATTTTTATTGCAAAAGAAAATGGAAGCAAAACTCCATGAAAAATATCCATCCAAATGGATACCTGCATATTCATTGGTAACCTTTTCCCCGGATGTGCGTTATTCCATTGCAAAAAAAAGAGGTATGGCGCAGGAAAAAATCATGCAGGAAATAATGGCTTTACCGAATATTGAAAAGGAATGGGATTCTGAAAATTTGGAAAAAATGATTATGGAAAAATGGGAGGAGATGAAAGATTGATCTACCTTTCCATCAACCTGCAAATCTTTTCTGCAAGCGGCAAAGCCCATTCTGCATACGTTTTAGCAGAATAATGTAAGCCATCCTGTGCGAGGTAACTTGCATCTTTTGAAACTACACTTGTCCGTGAAGTGATATCTGAAAAATC
>CAYXHX010000187.1:0-5567 GCA_964464835.1 uncultured Chitinophagaceae bacterium
AATTGGATATAATGAAATCTTAAATGGAAAATATTGTAATGAAAAAAAAGATTTGGAAAATATCATTTTTAAAGAGGAGAAGAAGATTATGCAAATCGAATATGCTGATAAACTTTCATCAGCATTTCAATCTGTGGCCTTTAAATCTGACAAATTGGTATTAAATAGAAAGTTTGTAGATAAGGGAATAAAATTGAGTGATGCATACATAATGAATTGCCTAAAAGAAAAAAAACATTTCGAAAAATATTTAGAATTCATACAACAGGTTACTATAAATTTTGTTTACCTTGATGCTTGAAAATTTAAAAACCTATTATATGCAACGCAGGATATTTTTAAAAAATTCATTGGCAACGGCTGCTGCATTATCAATTGGGTCGCAACAAATTTTAAAAGCCTTGTCTATCGAACCATGGAAAATTACAATGCTCACCAAGGATATAGGGATTTTTACGGAGAAAGGGGGCACCATCGCATTCCGGTTTTCAAAAGATGGGATTACGGTTGTAGATGCGCAATTCCCGGATAGCGTTACCCATTTAATTGATGCATTGAAAAAGCAGCATGATGCTCCTTATCATTTACTGATCAATACGCATCATCATGGCGATCATACATCAGGAAATATTGTTTTCAAAAATTTGGTGACGCGCGTACTCGCACATGAAAATTCATTAGCCAATCAACAGCGAGTGGCCAATTCGCAACAAACGGTGGACAAGCAATATTTTCCAAATGAAATTTTTCAAACCATGAAAACAGTTCATTTGGGAAATGAAAATATTACATTGTATTATGATGGTGCAGCGCATACAAATGGCGATAGCACTATTCATTTTGAAAATGCAAATATTGTACACATGGGCGATTTGATTTTTAATCGACGCCATCCTTTTGTTGACAGAAGTGCAGGAGCTAATATAAAAAGTTGGATACAGGTTTTGGAAAAATCAATTGGTCGGTTTGATGATACAACAATTTTTATATGCGGCCACTCCGGAAATGGTTACGATATCAAAGGTTCAAAGGAAATGCTGCGGAATTTCAAAACGTATTTATCCAACTTGTTGGAATTTGTAGCCAAAGAAATAAAAGCCGGTAAAACGAAGGAAGAAATTCTTGCCAATACAGAAATTCCCGGTTCACCCGAATGGAAAGGCGATGGCGTACAACGCCCGCTACAGGCGGCTTTTGAAGAGTTAACCATACATAGTTATTAAAAATGAAAAGAACAATTGCGATTGGAGATATTCATGGTTGTAAAAAACCTTTGGAAGAAATGTTATTTGAAAAGCTTCAAATTAAAGAAGAAGATACCATTTATTTATTGGGTGACCTTATTGATCGCGGGCCGGATAGCAAAGGAGTTATTGATTTAATTCTTTCATTGAAAATGGAAGGGTTTAACATACAAGCACTGTTGGGCAATCATGAAGAAATGATGTTACAATCCGGTTTGAATCAACATTGTTTTTTAAAATGGGTCAGAAATGGTGGAACGGAAACACTAAAAAGTTTTGAGGTGAACCTCTTTTCGGACATGCCTGAAAAATACAAGAATTTTTTTGCACAATTAAAATATTATATTGAAACAGATCAATACATTTTTGTACATGCAGGCTTAAACTTTGCACATGAAAATATTTTTGAAGATCGCGAAGCGATGTTATGGTTGCGCACTAACCAGGATTTTGAGCCGGCTTTGAAAAATAAAAAATTGATACATGGCCATACTCCTGTATCATTGGATTATATAAAAAATCAAAAAGGGAATTGTTTCAATATTGATGGTGGCTGCGTGTATCCGGAGCGTTCCTGGCTTGGCAATCTTGTGGCGGTTGAGTTGCCGGAATTTGAATTTATAGCGGTTAAAAATAAAAAATAGGTTTATCGGTTTTGAGGAAAACTATATTCAAAAGCATATCTTTTTGTCTGTTTGATTGGACTGTTTAAATAAGATGGCTTATAAATTTGAATTGATTGTTTTAAAAATTTGAAGTTATTTTCGTAAAAACACAAAGCATTATGGATGTACATCATCATCCCGACCTGGAGCACAAGGAAAAAAAAATCAAAGAATATTTTCTTGAATTCCTAATGATTTTTCTCGCAGTTACACTTGGTTTTTTTGCAGAAAGCCTAAGGGAAAAAATGAATGACCACGAATACGAACAAGAATATATTGAACATATCAAAGACAACCTGGTGGTTGATACACACAATTTAAATATTTGGATTCCAGCTTTATATCAGCGTATAGATAATCTCGACACCCTTATTGATATACTGAATAAACCGGGTTTTACCAATTATGGTAGTAGAATGTATTACCTGGCAAGAATTTCAACACGCATTGGTTCTTTTGAATTCACTGATAATTCTATTCAAGAGCTAAAAAATTCAGGTAATTTCAGAATTGTACGTAAACAAAATATCATCAATCAATTAGTGGAATATGAACAGTTTAAAGACAATTATGAAGGCTTGTATGCAATTGAATTAAAAGAAAACGATTTAGCTTATCCATTAATCGGGAATCTTTTCGATGCCACAATTTTCGATAAGATGCTTGTCATTTCTGATACCAGTAATTTCAGTGCAATTCGGTTTGCGGTTGGCAGAATGAATTATATCATCCCGCCACCAGGTAATCCACAACTGCGCAACCAGGATAAGGATAAAATCAATTTATTAATTTACTACTTGCATCAGCGTAAATCTTCTTTTAACAGTGAAATCATGTTGATGAAAAAGCAGAAACAAAAAGTAGCAGAACTCATTCAACTGTTGGATAAGGAATATGATCTGAATGATGAATGATTGCACGGATGAAAAAAAACTGAAACCGGCAATGATTAGTTTGAAAGATAAAAAAAAGTCCCGCATTTGCAGGACTTAACTACTTTATGAAAGTAATAGATTAATAACGGTTGTATCCGCCGCCGCCTTCGCCGCGATTACGGTTGTAGCCACCACGGTCGCGGTTAAATCCACCGCCTCCGCCACTACGGCCGCCGCCACCGAAAGATTTTTTCTTGTAACCGCCTTCGCCCTCCTGGCGAGGTGCAGATTCGTTTACAACGATCTTGCGGCCACTGATTTCGGTTTCGTTTAATTCGCTGATCGCTTTGCGTGCAGCTTCGTCATCGCCCATTTCAACAAAACCAAAACCTTTGCTCCGGTTGTTATTGAATTTGTCTGTAACAATTTTTGCTGAGGCAATTTCGCCATAGGGTGCAAACAAATTGTACAAGTCATCACTGGTCATACCCCAGTTAAGATTTCCAACGTAAATGTTCATTTTTTTAAAAAATTATGTGATTTAAAAGCCAAAAAAAACAGCAACCAAAACCCGGAACCATTTACGTTTTACGATACAACGTTTCTGGAAATATGGAACGACTGTCAACTTGGACACGCAAAACTAATGAACTTTCCGATAAAACTTACAATTTTTTAATCATTTTTTAAATTCATATTACGAAAACCTGTTAAAAAATATTTTTTGAGATTCATTTCATTACTTTTGCGGCTCAAAAAATTTTTATGGCGAATACTTCCGATATATCCCGCGGGATGATTTTAAAACTGGATGACAATTTATATTCCGTTGTGGAATTTGGTGAAAATAAAACAGCCCGTGCCGCTGCCAAAGTATGGGCGAAACTAAAAGGGGTGGATAATAAAAGGTCCATTGAAAAAACCTGGAACAGTGGAGAGACCATTTACCCGGTACGAGTGGAAAAAAAAGAATTTCAATATTTATATAAAGATGAAAGTGGCTACAATCTCATGAACAATGAGACTTTTGAGCAAATAACTTTGGGCGATGAAATGATTGATGCGCCTCAATTTCTTAAAGAAGGGAATCCTGTTTTTGTTTTTATCAATACAGAAACAGAATTACCAATCGGCGCTGAATTACCTGAAAAAATTGAAGTGCTCGTAACGTATTGCGAACCGGGATTAAGAGGAGATACTGCAACCCGTGCTTTAAAACCGGCAACTATTGAAACCGGAGCTACTGTAAATGTACCCTTATTTGTAAATGACGGGGAAATGATTCGTATTAATACTAAAAACGGGGAATATATTGAAAGAGTGAAATAGTTTGTTTCTAATCAAAAAACCTCGCTTTTTCTCAAAATCATTAATTTTTACTTCATTTCTTTAAAAAATCACTAATTTGCCATTCCTTTTTCATAAAAACCGGGCAAATTTATTAAAATTTAAAAACGCATTTTATGGACTTTAAACAAATTCAGGAATTGGTAAAATTGGTAAATAAGAGTAATATTGGTGAACTTAGTGTAGAAGAAAAAGATTTTAAAATTACCATTAAACAAAAAGAAGATAAAACGGAAACTATTTATGCTGCGATGCCTATGCAGCAACAAATGATGCCGCAAATACAATCTTTGCCTGCAGCACAACCTCAAATTGCAGCACCAGGAGGGCAACAAGTTCCTGAAAACAAACCAAAAACTGATAACCTGCTTACAATTAAAAGCCCAATGATTGGCACATTTTACAGGAAAGCATCCCCTGATAAGCCATCCTTTGTAGAAGTTGGCGACGAAGTGTCTGTTGGTTCGGTAGTCTGCATTATTGAAGCCATGAAATTATTTAATGAAATTGAAAGTGAAATCAGCGGCCGCATCGTAAAAGTTATTGCTGAAGATGCCAGCCCTGTTGAATTTGACCAACCACTGTTTCTTGTAGAACCTCTTTAGAAAAATGCGCAGTTGAAATGATTATATTTCAAAAATTGCAGCATTCCCAAACAAAAAAATTTCTATGTTTAAAAAAGTACTAATTGCCAATCGCGGCGAAATTGCATTACGTGTAATACGCACCTGCAGGGAAATGGGCATACAAACGATTGCCGTTTATTCCACTGCGGATAAAGACAGCCTCCATGTAAAATTTGCTGATGAAGCCGTATGTATTGGCAGGCCACAAAGCGCTGACTCTTACCTGAATATTCCACATATTATGGCCGCTGCTGAAATTACCAATGCAGATGCTGTACACCCGGGCTATGGTTTCCTTGCTGAAAATGCAAAATTTTCAAAAATATGCCATGAGCATGGAATAAAATTTATTGGGCCAACACCTGAAATGATCAATGGAATGGGTGATAAAATCACTGCCAAAGAAACGATGATTAAAGCGGGTGTACCTGTGGTGCCGGGTAGTGGCGGGCTTTTGAAAAGTGTGGAAGAAGCAAAGCAACTGGCAAAAGATAAAGTAGGTTATCCTGTCATTTTAAAAGCAACTGCCGGTGGTGGAGGAAAAGGTATGCGCATTGTGTGGCATGAATCTGAAATGGAGAAAGCATACGAAACTGCCAAAATGGAAGCCGCAGCATCTTTTAAAAATGACGGCATTTACATGGAAAAATATGTGGAAGAGCCACGGCATATTGAAATTCAAATTGCAGGTGACCAATATGGAAATGTGTGTCATTTAAGTGAAAGGGATTGTTCCATTCAACGCCGCCATCAAAAGCTGGTGGAAGAATCGCCTTCTCCTTTTATGACTCCTGAATTGAGAGAGAGAAT
>CAYXHX010000188.1:0-5561 GCA_964464835.1 uncultured Chitinophagaceae bacterium
TGAATATTTATTGTGGCTGTCATAAACGGATGTGCAAGCCCGCAATTTTCCAGGCAGAGTACAGTATATTTTCCTTTCTGTTTAAATATATATTGAAGTTCGCTTGTATAATGTGGTATAGATTGCACTTGCGTAACTAATTTTCCGGCATAAGTATAAATAGCAAAATTGTGAATGACATCATCAGAAGTGACAATGAACTTGATTTTTTTATTTACAGGAAGGGAAATAATGTTTTTTCGTGTGATGATTTATTTGAAATTCCATGTGCCATTGCCCAATCCCATTGCGTACCAACTACTGTGACTATTTCATCCACCTTTTTAGAAGAATGTTGGTAAGGCATAAATTGTAGGATAATCAATAAAAAAATAGTTGAAAATACAAGAAGCCAATAAAGAAAATTCCCTTTTAAATGATTCAGCAAAATAATAGTTGAAGAAATTGAAGGAGTATGCTTATTACTTTTAATTAAAATCAGCAGGAAAATGGAAATTCCAATTGCAACAATTATTGCCAAAATCCCGGCTATATCCGGCAGCGGTAAATAAGCGATATTTTGAAACATAAAAAAAGGTTCAATTCTGCGTATTACTGGAAGCCCTGTTTTTTTGGTTCAGGGGCTTTTGTAAAAATACAATTTCATTAATTCCATTCAAGGTTTCTTGCGCAATTCATACAATATGGAAAACTCAATTCCGGAACTAAAGTAACAATATTTTATAAATAAAAGATATTTCTGTCTTTCAAATATGGGATTTTGCAAATCCAATGTATCAAATTTTTATAGTTTTGCATTCAATTTTTTTTATTAAAAAAACCCTTAGTTCAATTTTTTGTTTCTGTATTTCATTTTTTATATTAGTTTCGAATAACTTTTTTGGCTTTCGGCAAGAATAGGTTGATTTGTATTCATAAACTTATTAAAACGAAATTGCCTGATGTTGATAAAGTACGTTGACTGAAATACGTCAAGTTCATTCAATGCAGTAATAACCACTTTAAACCAGGAAAATTAAATTTTATGTTTTCAAAATCAACCGAATACGCTTTGAGGGCAACACTTTATATTGCACAAAAAGGAAGTGAAGAAAAAAAAATAAGTATTGGGGAAATTTCCAAAGCCATTGGGTCTCCCCGTTATTTTACTGCCAAAATATTGCAGGTGCTTACGAGAGATAATAAAATTATCTCTTCCATCAGTGGCCCGCATGGCGGTTTATATATGACTGAAAAAGCCAAGAATATGCCGGTAGGAATTATTCTTAAAGCTATGGGCGAAGATGATACAATCAACCGATGCGTTTTGGGTTTAGCAAAATGTTCTGAGACTAAGCCCTGCCCCATGCATCACAAGTACAAGTTTATTAAAGAAGAATTGAAAGGCCTTTTTGAAACAACCACTATTCTTAAATTAGCACAAGATTTAAGTTCTGTAGATTTGAAAGTGAAATTGAAATAACCGTTTTATTTTCTCATTTCTATTTTTTCTGCAATTTCCTTCATTTGATTTAGATAAGATTGTTGAAGTGACAATAAATTTTCTTCCTGCGTAATGAGGAGCTGATCAATTTTTTCATGTAACAAACGTATTTCCAGTTCACTTTTAAGGTTTACCATATAATCATTCTTTGCTCTTTCACGGTCTTTTTCTTCCAGCCGGTTTTGGCTCATCATGATAATCGGTGCCTGAACGGCTGCAATACAGGAAAGAATTAAATTCAATAAAATAAATGGATATGGATCGAAGCCTTTATTGCTTAGAAACAGAATATTTAATGTCATCCAGGATAAAAGAAAGAGCCCAAAAATAAATAAGAAATTCCAACTGCCACCAAAAGTTGCAATGCGGTCAGCCCATCGCTGCCCGATTGTAGCAGGGTTTTTAATTTCACTTGCCTCGTCTGCAATCAGGTGGTTATTATTAATATTATCCAACACTGTATGTTCCAACTCTGTAAGCTTGCCCACTTCCGTTGACAATAAATTACGGATATACACTTGTCTAAAATGGGTAAGTTCTGAAAATGATAATGAACAAGTATCATCAAATTCCGGATGGTCTTTTTGGATTTCCTGCATCAGGTTATTTCTGATTGTTTTCCCTGATACTTTTTCGGAAATGGGAAATTTTTTTTGCGAAATATCACTGTTAAAATATTGCATAAGATTTAATTTGAAACAAATCTACTGGAAGTGAACCACTCCCCAATCTTTGGACAATTTTATATGCTTATTGAGCAATTAATCTAGGCGCTTTAAAAAATGATGATTGCGCATTTGATGCTACAAACTTAAAGAACTTTTTGGCAATCTTCTTTTTTAAAGTGCAAGTCCGCCGATGGGCACTCTTACAACATTAAGCTGCCTGTTTTAAATAATATTCTTCCGGTGTTTTATCATTTAATGATTGGTGCCTTCTTACACTATTGTAAAATACAAAATATTGATGCAGGCCTTTATACAGGCTTAATCCATCTTCGTATGCATGCAAATAAATATGCTCGTACTTGACGGTTCTCCATAGCCGCTCAATAAAAATATTATCTATGGCCCTGCCTTTGCCATCCATGCTAATTTGTATTTCATTTTCTTTGAGCAAATTTATATACACTTCGCTGGTAAATTGGCAACCCTGGTCACTGTTTAAAATCTCCGGCTTGCCATGCAATGCAATACCATTCTTGACGATCTCTGCACACCACTCTGCTGTCATACTATTACTGATCCCCCAGCTTACCACATAGCGGGTATGAATGTCTATAATAGCACACAAGTACATAAACCCTTTTTTCATGGGAATGTATGTTATATCTATAGCCCACACCTGGTTCTTTCTTTCTATGGGAAGCTTCTTTAACAAGTAAGGATATTTGTATGCAGCAGGATCTATGCGGGTAGTGCGGGGAACGGGATAAAGCGTTTGCCATCCCTGAATTTTCATTAAGCGACGTAATCGTTTGCGATTTATTTTATAACCCAGTGCTACAAGTATAACCAATAGCCGTTCTACTCCATAGAAAGGTGTGTTCAAATATTGTTCATCAAGCTGACGCATAGTAGACAAATTTTCTTCACTTTCCCGGACAGGCTCATAATAAAACCCACTACGGTTAACATCCAATAGATCACATTGTTTTACAATGCTCAATTTCTTATGTTCAGTTTCAATCATCATACGGCGTTCATGAAGAGGTTTTACAATAACTTTTTTTTTAAAAAATCATTCGCCACTTTTAACTCACCGATCTGTGCATACAAAGCTTGAATTAACTGCTCCTGGTCTTCATTGCCTCCACTTCCTTCTTTATCAAAAACCGTTGAAGATTTTTGCAGGAATTCCTTTTTCCAATTGGCTATCTGGGTGGGATGTAAATCGTATCTCTTTGCTAACGCTTCCATACTTTGATGCTCCTTGAGTACTTCTAAGCATACTTTGCTTTTGAACTCAGAATTAAATTTTCTTCTACTTGTTTTCTTCATTTTTTTCGGATTTTTATCCTGCCAATTACGGCAGATTGGTTTACAAATTACTAACTTTATTATCTGTCCGAAAAATGGGGAGTATTATAAAGATTTGGTTTAATTATAATTCAAAAACATTGATTATCAACAATAATAATTTTTAAAATGATTTGCATGGGATTTTTTTTATCAAAAAATACCTACATGGTTTAAAGCGTTAAATATTGAATGCGTATTAGAATGTTTTTAAAAATTGTTTTGGAAGTTTCATATTAAAGGATATATTTGTCTTTAATATGAAACCGGCTGCACATTCTACATGAGATTTTTTATTATAAAAGCCAATGTCATATAAGGATTCTCGGTTTTTTATTCTTATTGAAATAATATCAACAAATATGAAAAAGACAATCATTTTAACTGCTGCCCTATTTTTTACAATGGGCATTCAAGCACAAAACAAGATACAATTTGGTGTAAAAGCCGGGTTGAATGTAGCAAATACAAGAACTACTCCGGCACTACCTCCTGACGTTAACATGAAATCAAGAATTGGCTTTAATGCAGGTGTCTTTGCCAATATCATGGCTGCCAAAAATTTTGCAATTCAACCTGAAGCTTATTACTCAAGTGAAGGGTATAAAGGAGTTCAAGGTGGAACAGTTGGAAAATTGAATATGGATTATATCAATATCCCCGTTTTGGCACAGTATAAATTCGGGAATGGCTTTCGGGTAGAAGCCGGGCCCCAAATTGGTTTCCTGCTTAGTGCAAAATCTGTTCTTGATGATCAAAAGGATGATGTCAAAGATATGTGCAAATCAATTGCTTTTTCCATTCCTTTTGGAGCCGGGTACCTTTCACCAATTGGTTTAGGTTTAAATGCAAGATATAATTTAGGCCTTACAAATTTTATTGATCAAAGTGGATCTGATCAATCTGCAAAAATCAGTGTATTTCAGTTTGGCTTGTTTTACCAATTTAAAATGAATAAAGAAAAAACGAAAAAGTAACTTCTAAATCCCCCTATTTAATATAACCGTCGTAAAGTTACGCCGGTTTTTTTATGCCTCATTTTTATAAGTTCACCAAAATGATGTTGCCATTCTGTTGGTCAAAAAAATATTTGTTGATTCCTGAAAATAAATTTTGAAAATTCAATATTAAAGGATAAATTTGTCCTTAATATAAAGGATATTTTAAATTCGCCCTGGAAATAAACTAACTGGCTAATGGCATACCCGGATTATTAGATTCTGAATCTGTGAGATTGTCGGATGTTTAATTGATCAAATAAGGTGTATGAAATTAAATAATCACTTTTTATTTTTTGCAATCAGTTGTATTTTTTTCCCACTTATTGTGCAATCACAAAAAAGCGGAGAACTGGTTTTTAAAGAAACTTGTGCTTCCTGCCATTCCATTGGCAAAGGCAAACTTGTTGGGCCCGATTTGGCCAATATTGAAAAGAGACAATCTGAAAAGTGGATAAAAGAATTTATCAAATCTTCGCAAACTGTCATCAAATCCGGTGATAAATATGCAGATTCACTTTTCAAAGCATTTAACCAGGTGCAAATGCCTGATCATCCTGGAATTTCTGATGTTCAATTAAATGAAATCCTAAGTTATATAGCACAGCAAAGTTCAGTAACAGCAAAAACAACTGCCAGTAATGACATGTTACCTGGGAACAGCAAACGTGGACAGGATTTATTTGTTGGAAAAATACGCTTCACAAATGATGGAGCTTCATGCAATTCATGCCATAATGTAGATATGAAAGGCGTATTAAGTGGCGGCGCTTTGGGTAAAGACCTTACACATGCAATATCAAGATTGACTGAGGTGGGCGTACAAGGAGTTATCTCAGGCTTACCCTTCCCGCAAATGAGAGAAACCTATGCAACTAAACCGGTGACAAAACAGGAAACTGCTGATATCATTGCTTTCCTAAGTAAAGCAGATAAGCAGGCGGCTGTTGCATCTGGTAACTATGGTTATTATCTTTTGGTTTGGGGTGCAGCAGGTTTTATGATCATGTTGATTTTGATTACACTTTTTTGGATGAGAAGAAAAAATAGAACTGTCAATAT
>CAYXHX010000189.1:0-3380 GCA_964464835.1 uncultured Chitinophagaceae bacterium
ATGCGTGAGTAAATCCCGGCCGAGGCTGGTATTGGTGTAAGGAATTTTACAAATACCTGCAATCGTTGGTAAAATATCTAACTGTGATGCAGGAAAAGAATACCGTGCTGATTGTAATAAATAAGGCGCATAAATTAAAAATGGCGTATGTTCTGAAGTGAGCCCCTGATCTGTCCAGGCTTTTGGAAACATATTCCCTGCATCGCCACGAATACCATGATCGCCGGTGAAAACAAAAATGGTATTTTTAAAATAATCATTTTTCTGTGCAGCCGCCATAAATTGTTTGTAGCAAAAATCGGTATAGCGAAAAGCATTGTATTCATCTTCATCTTCAAAGCCATATTTCTTCAGGCTGTCCTTTGAAATTTTTTTCTTTTGAAATAAGCCGATGTCTTCTTTAGGAATTGTATATGGGCGGTGATTATCTGCTGTTTGAATCACAGCAAAAAAAGGCTGCCGCACTTTGCCTAATACTTTATCTGACTCAAGAAATAAATTTTTATCGCTGATGCCCCACACATCAATTTTCTTTGCTTCATAATCGTCCTGCTCATATAAATGAACATCATTGATATTATTCGTAATCAAACCGCGAATATTCGCCCAGCTTGCACTACCACCAATAAAATAATATTTTTCATAGCCTTTAAAAGCATTGATAATGGAACGTTGATCAACCGCTTGCGGGTTCCTGCTCGATGTATTGATAATTTCTACATCAGGGATTCCCGTGAGTGTTGCCCAAACTCCACGCGCAGTTCCATAAGATGGTGTAAAGTAGCGATCAAAGAATATCCCGGTTTTGCACAACTCATTAAAATAGGGTGTAGTATTTAAAGGATTTCCATACATGGAACTTTTATATGCACTGAAAGATTCACAGATTACTAAAACAATATTTGGTTGAACAATTTGGTTTGAATCAATTAGCGGTTGTATAACCCTTTCATAATTCAATGTAGATGAATCAGGATGTGTAACGCCAAGATAATTGCTCATCAATGCATAATATTTTTTTGTGGCCAACGGATCTTCATTAACCACTTTAAAATCCAATGAACTGAAAAAAGATTGAAATGGGTTTAATGACATATTGGAAGCATAATCATTATTAAAAATAAATGCATCGCTCCACCTGAGGGGAAACTGCCCTGCCCTGCCAAAAATGCCAAGGCCTAAAAAAATAAAAAACACGAATCCCCATACAAGCTTTGAAGCCCTTGATGTATGCGGCTTTCGGGAAAGCATAAAATTGTATATGAGCCTAACCATAGCAATAAGGAAAGCAATGAAAATTAAAATCCCCAATACAATCCAAAATACAGGGTACGTTTGCCAGATCATTCCCATTGAAATTTTTGTATCATGTAAGTATGTCAAAATAGAGGCCGTTAACCGCTGTGATAAATAGGCATAATTGGCAAAATCAAAAACATAAAACAATGTAAAAACAATGATGGCTATCAACCAAATGGACAAGGCTACTGCCCTCCCTAATTTTCTATCAAATGGGTGAAGGGGCTTTATGCTTCCAAGCAAAAATAAAATGAGTGAAATGATACATGCATCCCTGAGATCATATCGAAAACCTAAAATAAAAACATCTGTATAAGGAATAGTTGATCCTGCTGGGGATTTAAATGATAATATCATTGCCAATCGCAACAAAGACATCACTATTAAAAAAAATATTGCCGTTAATCCGATCCATTGAATGTATCTTGGTATTTTTAATTTTCTCATGGTGGACAAAAATAAGGATTTAATACACTGTGGTGCAATTGGTAATTTTTAATTGTATGACATTACTCAATCATTTTTTCGCGGGATCAATCCAGGTTTTCCTTACAAATATTTTAGATCTTGACCGGGATTTATTTTTAAAAATAAATAATAGCTGGACAAATTCATTTTTCGATAACGTATTTCCATGGTGGCGGGATGCAAGCACCTGGATGCCTTTATATCTTTTTTTATTGCTTTTTATCTTTATAAATTTTGGCTGGAAAGCATGGCCGTGGCTGCTTACATTAATCATTACTGTTTCACTAACGGATCAATTAAGCAGTAATCTATTAAAAAATTGGGTGAACAGGCCGCGCCCTTGCAATGATGAAACGCTATGGATGCATGTACATTTATTAATCAATCGCTGCCCATCAAGCGGGAGTTTTCCTTCTTCCCATGCAACCAATCATTTCGGGGTTGCCTTTTTTTTATACATTACTTTACACAAATATTTAGGGAAATGGTCATTGCTCTTTTTTGTATGGGCGGCTACAATTAGTTATGGGCAAGTATATGTAGGTGTTCATTTCCCTTTGGATATAATCGGCGGTGCAATCATTGGCAGCATCGTGGGTTATTTAACTTCGTCTTTTTTTATCCGGAGGATTGGAATGCCTCCATTAATTTCTGTGAAAAAAATTGAGTGATCATCTTAAACCCATATAAAGTATCCTCATTACAAACAAACACCATATTCAGTAACTTTGCAGTAATATATGATTGAGATTCTCATTATTTTTTGCCTGATTGTAATAAATGGTTTGTTTGCCATGGCTGAAATTGCATTGGTTTCTGCAAGAAAAGCAAGATTGGAAGCACAGGCAAATAAAGGTGACCACCGCGCAAAAGAAGCTTTGCTCTTAAGCAATAAGCCACAACTTTTTATGTCCACCACCCAAATTGGTATTACGCTTATTGGTATATTAACGGGTATTTTTTCCGGTGACAATATTAAAGAAACCGTTGCTGAATATATTCGCACTTTCCCTATGCTTGCTGCGTATAGCAATGGCATTGCTACTTTCATTGTCGTTTTAATCATCACGTATTTTTCACTTGTTATCGGGGAATTGGTTCCAAAACGCATAGGCCTGAGCAACCCCGAAGGCATTGCAAAATCAGTGGCTGCACCCATGCGCATCCTTTCCTATTTTACTTACCCGTTTATTTGGCTTTTAAGCCAGTCGAGTAATTTTTTGGTTCGTGTGTTTCGCATAAAAAATAATAATAACCAGGTAACGGAAGAAGAAATCAAAGCATTGATTAGCGAAGGAACAGAACAAGGAGCGATAGAAGAAGCAGAACAGGAAATTATTGAAAGGGTTTTTCATCTTGGTGACAGAAACATTACTTCTTTGATGACGCACCGAAGCGATACCATTTGGCTGGATATCAATACAACGGTTGCCGAAATCAGGAAATTGGATGAAGACCTGGCACATTCAATTTATCCTGTTTGTGATGGAAATATTGATAAAATTTGCGGCATGGTTTCACTCAAGGAAATCTTTTGGGAATTGCCTGAAAAAAAATTGAAGGATATAATGGCACCTGCAATCTATGTTCCGGAAAATAATACGGCGTATCAG
>CAYXHX010000189.1:3390-5536 GCA_964464835.1 uncultured Chitinophagaceae bacterium
AAGCGCCATTCTGCTATCATTGTAGATGAATATGGAAGCATGCAGGGGATTATTACTTTAAATGATATTCTCGATGCCATCGTTGGCGATATCCCCGAACAGGATGAAGATAATTATGAAATAGTAAACCGCGATGATGGCAGTTATTTAATTGATGCACAAATTCCGTTTTATAATTTCCTCAGTTATTTTGATAAAGTGGATTGGATGGAAGATATAGAACAGGACTTTGATACGCTCGCAGGTTTTCTTTTACATCACATGAAACGAATTCCGGTAACCGGTGAAAAAATGCAATGGAATGGATTCGATTTTGAAATCGTGGATATGGATAATCATCGCATTGACAAGCTGCTTGTTACCTTCCGGGAAGAAGATGCGGAAGATGAAAATATTGAATCTTAAAAACTGCATTCCCAAACTACATCCGGGTAATTCAATTTTGTATTCTGTGTATTATCCAACACTTTTACCTGTATGAGATTGATCTGATCGGGAGTCAAATCCTGTAAAATGGCATTTACAATTTTTACTTTTTTCGGCAAAGGCACATTGTCCACTTCAAGATAAGTCCAAATGCTTTCATTTTTTTGTTCATAACCAATAAAACGAAACTGAACCGGTGTGCCATTTACCTGTATTTTCAGTTTTCCTTTTAAATAATTATACACTTCCCGGTTCATTTGTTCCTGGTTTACAGGATGCAGGATATCTACTTTTGTTGTTGTATATTTTCTCAAAACATTTTCAAGATCGTCCGTAAAAATGCGAACACTTATTTCAAGGTCTTTATCAGATGGGTTATATTTAATATCCGTCATGGATACAAAAAAGGGGTGCAATAAAGAAAATGCAGACATCAAAAACCATTGAACCAAATTATTTACCATTTAACAAAAACTTTTCTGAATTACAAAGTTGCAACTTATTTTTAAACGCTTTTGAATGTTTAACAATTCTTAACTGCATGTAGCATTGAATAATTTCAGCATTTATTTTCCCATGGGTGTTTCCCATATTACAGATCTTGCAGGCATTGATCATATCTTGTTCATTACCGTATTATGCATTCGGTATACGTTGCAAGATTGGAAAAAAATATTGGTGCTCGTTACTGCTTTTACAATCGGGCATTCCGTTACCCTTATTCTAAGTACTTTGGAAATCATCAGTTTTCCAATTGCACTAACAGAATTTTTTATTGCCCTCACGATTCTTGTTACGGCCTTCAGTAATTGTTTTGTAAAAGAGTTTAGCTTTAAATCAAAATACCCGGTCATTTATTTCTTCGCACTTTTTTTTGGTTTGATTCATGGGCTGGGCTTTAGTACGCTTTTAAAAAATATGTTGGGTACGGATCATAATATTGTATGGCAATTATTATCCTTTAACCTTGGAATTGAAGCCGGTCAATTGATTATTGTAAGCTGTATATTACTATGTACTTTTATTTCCCTGCGTATTTTCCGTATGAAAAGACGCGAATATATTTTGTTTGTAAGTGGCGGTATTGCTGCACTTTCCATAGAAATGGCGATTCAAAGATTTCCTTTAATTTTAAATAAAAAAGATGAGAAAACGATTCATGTTCAGCGCCCTGCTCCTGTCATGGGCTTCATTTAGTTTTTCCCAGGATATTCAAAACAACCCGCAATCCAATCACGGGAATAAGTTTGAACAATTGGGAACTATTTTACCTACACCCAATGTATATCGCACGGCAAGCGGCGCTCCCGGGCCATCATACTGGCAACAACGTTGTGATTATGACATCACCTGTACATTGGATGAAAAGAAACTCCGGCTTACAGGAAGTGAAACGATTACATACTACAATAATTCACCCGATGAACTTACATATCTATGGTTGCAATTAGATGAAAATGAACATAGCACAGTAAATAATGCAAACTATCAATCCAGTTCCTCTTTGCGTAATAATTATGTAAATGAAAGCATGCTGGAAAATTTGGAAAGAGAAAAAACAGACAATGGGTATGGTGATAAAATTCAAAAAATTACAGATGCTACGGGTAAGGCACTTTCCTACACCATTAATAAAACCATGATGCGTGTAGATCTTCCAACATTTTTAAAACCCGGGCAGAAATTTACTTTCAATGTGGATTGGTATTATAATCTAAGT
>CAYXHX010000190.1:0-5527 GCA_964464835.1 uncultured Chitinophagaceae bacterium
CACAAGCTATGGACAGAACAGGTGGAAAAGAAGGCCATAAAGGCGAGGAGGCAGCTATCACAGCAATTAAAATGATACACCTGAAACGAAAATTGAATCAACCGGATTTTTTTGGAGAACAATGAAAGTACAAATTTTTATACCATGCTTTATAGACCAACTGTATCCAACTGTTGGATTCAATATGGTGAAAGTACTTGAAAAAGCAGGTTGTGAAATTGTATATAATACAAACCAAACCTGCTGTGGCCAACCGGCTTTTAATGCAGGGTTCTGGAACGATGCTAAAGCTGTTTGCGAGAAATTTATTAAAGATTTTGAAAAGGATATCCCGGTAGTGATGCCAAGTGCAAGTTGTGCAGGTTTTATAAGAAATAATTACACTCAATTATTTAAACATTCCAAAGATCAACGGGTAGAAATTGAAGAACTACAAAAAAGGACATTTGAATTTTCTGAATTCTTAACGGATTATTTAAAGAAAGAACACTTTGATGCTTCTTTGGAAGGCATTGGTACTTATCATGATAGTTGCGCAGCATTGCGTGAGTGCCATATTAAAAACGGCCCGAGAAAATTATTGCAACATGTTCAGGGTTTGGAAATAGTAGAGATGGAAGATGTAGAAACCTGTTGTGGTTTCGGCGGCTCATTTGCTGTGAAATTTGAAGCCATCAGTAATGCCATGGGCGAACAAAAAGTACTTCATGCCATAGACACCAACGCTCAATATTTAATCAGCACCGATATGAGTTGCCTCATGCATCTCGATGGGTATATTCAAAAAAACCAGTTGAATTTGAAAGTTATGCATCTTGCAGATGTATTGGCTTCCGGTTGGTGATTTTCCTAAATCATTACTCAGTTCCTTTATACACTTCTACCAGATTGATTGCTTCCACTGCCGCTTTCACATCGTGAACTCGTAGAATATTGGCGCCATTTAAAAGTGCAATTGTGTTTAAAACTGTCGTCCCATTCAATGCTTCATCACTCGTGATACCTAAAGTTTTATACACCGTTGCTTTTCGTGAAAGGCCTGCCACTACAGGTTTTTCAAACATTTTAAAAATTTGAAAGTTCCTTAAAATTTCAAAATTCTGTGCAATGGTTTTTCCAAAACCAAATCCCGGGTCAAGCAAAATATCATGAATACCGGCTTGCTTGCATTGTTCAATTTTTTTTGAAAAAAAATCAATGAGTTCTTCAAGCAAGTTGTTGTATTGCGGGTTTATTTGCATTGATTCAGGCGTACCTTTCATGTGCATACATATATATGGTGCACCTGCATGAGCAACTACGGGAATCATATTTGCATCCATTTCACCAGCGCTGATATCATTGACAACAGACGCGCCCGATTGCAACGCTGCTGCTGCAACTTCGGCATGATACGTATCTATGGATACAATCATTCCGGGCATTTCAAGATGGATTAATTCAAGAACTGGTAATACTCTTTCTATTTCTACTTTTGGTGAAATTCGCTGGCTTCCCGGCTTTGTGCTTTGCCCGCCGATATCTATGATTTGTGCACCTTCATCCTGCATTTGTTTTGCAAGCCTTAAAGCTTCAATTGGTTTATGTAACCTGCTTCCCGGGTAAAAAGAATCCGGTGTGGTATTGATTACGCCCATTACTATTGGTTTTGAAGCAGTCAGTAATTTTCCTTTGCAATTAAGTGTAAACATTTTGGCGCTTTGCTTTATATTTGGCTGTAATGTTATACAATATTTTGACATGATTGATAAATTGAAAAGGAATATGGCAGAAACCAATGAACAATATGATAACGAGATTGCAGCATGCAAAGAAATTTTTATAAAAAAGGCCATTGATTATGGCACATCCTGGCGGGTACTGCGTACGATTTCAGTAGTGGATCAAATATTTATTAAAGCGTTACGGATTCGTACTATCCAGGAAAAAAAAGTACAGAAGGTCGCAGATGATATTCGCGGGGAATTTAAAGGCATCATTAATTATGCAGTGATTGGTTTGATTCAATTAAAACTAAATGCACCCGAAGTGCAGGATGTGGCTGCAGAAATTGTACGTGCATGGTATGAAGAAGAAATAAATGTTGCCAAAAAAATCATGCTCGATAAAAATCATGATTATGGCGAAGCATGGCGGGAAATGAGCCAGGAAAGTTTTACGGATTTGATATTGGTAAAACTCATGCGCATAAAACAAATTTTATTAAATGAAGGTAAAACAATAGTGAGTGAAGGCATAGATGCCAATTATGTGGATATTATAAATTATGCTGTTTTTGCATTGATACTTTCTTCTGAAAAAAACTGAAACTATGTCAAAGCTTTTGCTAAAAATTATTCAATGGGTTGTAGGCTTACTTTTTATTTTTTCCGGCCTTGTCAAAGCCAATGACCCGCTGGGATTGAGTTACAAGATGCAGGAATTTTTTTCCGTTTGGCATTTGCAATCATTAAATGACTATACATTAGCGCTTGCTTATACCATGAATATTTTTGAGGTATTGGCTGGTGTGGCAGTTATTATCGGTTGGCGAATGCGTTTGTTCAGTTGGCTATTATTGTTGCTCATTTTATTTTTCAGTTTCTTAACCGGCTATGCGGCCTATTCCGGAAAAATAAAAACCTGCGGCTGTTTTGGCGACTGCCTGCCACTTACACCTATCACCTCATTTTTTAAAGACCTGGTTTTATTATTATTGATTTTAATTTTATTTTTTTACAGGAGAAAAATAAAATCTTCCTTAGCGTCACCTGCTCCTTTCATCATTTTATTAATTGCAGTTGCGGGAACAATTTTTTTACAATCATTTGTACTAAAACATTTACCCGTTGTAGATTGCTTGCCTTATAAAAAAGGAAATGATTTGATGGAACAGATGAAACCCCCGCCGGGAGCGGTTCCTGATAGTATTGTCATTACTTTTCAATACAAAAAAAACGGGCAGGTAGTAGCCTTTGATGCAGATCATTTTCCTGCAGATTTCGATTCCACCTACGAGTATGTTGATAGATTGGATAAAGTTGTCCGCAAGGGAAATGCTACGCCTGCAATCGTTGATTTTTCACTACGTGATACTTCAGGAGAAGATGTTACAAAAACGATTTTAACCCGGCAGGGGGATTATATTTTACTTTTTGCAAAAGATTTCTCCAATTCCTATACCTGGAACAATGAAGATTTCCTTTCTATTTTAAATAAGGTAAAAGAAAAAAATATTCCATTATTTGTCGTAACAGCTGATATGCAAAATGCCAAAAAGATATTTGGAAACCTTGCTTTTGTAAACTTGTTGCAGTGTGATGGCACTGTTATTAAAACTGCGGCGCGTGTAAATCCTACTTTTTTTATTATTAAGGGTGCCACAGTTATTCAAAAAATTGGCGGTTATGATTTGGATAAAGTATTACCGGTAATTGAAGGATTGCCTCTTCAAAAATAAACGAATGTTTCAACTCATTGGAAAAAAAATAGTATATGGCCTCGCTGTTCTTGCAGGAGTAACTGTATTGGTATTTTTTCTTTTCCAGGGATTTGGAGACCCGGCACGATTGGTTTTGGGCCAGAGCGGTAATGCAGAAACTTTAAAAAATATTCGCAAAGACCTGGCATTGGATCAGCCCAAATGGAAACAATTTGTTTATTATATCAATGATCTTTCGCCCATCAGTTTTTATTCAAAAGAGGAAATAAAAGAAAAAGATATTCATGGTTTTACTTTTGGAAAAGACCTGAAAATTGTTTTTAAATTTCCTTACTTACGCAAGTCTTATCAATCCAAAAAAAATGTCTCCGATATTCTATTGGGTGCATTACCGGCTACGCTTGTATTAGCATTCGCCGCTATGTTCATTGCAACTATTCTTGGAATTGCATTAGGTGTTTTGGCAGCAGTTAAAAAAGGGACGTGGATGGATACGACTGCCATTTTTTCGAGTGTTCTTGGAATTTCAGTGCCTTCTTTTTTTATGGGTATAGTACTTGCATATGTATTTGGGTTTTTATTACAACCTTACACAGGCCTTCACATGACCGGAAGTTTATATGATTATAGCCCTTTTACAGGAAAGCACCTTCAACTTCAAAATTTAATTTTGCCTGCCATTACGCTCGGCATCAGGCCTCTTGCCATTATTGCACAATTAACAAGAAGTTCAATGCTTGATGTGTTACATCAAAATTATATCCGCACGGCGTATGCAAAGGGCCTTTCTAAACAAAGAGTGATTTGGAAACATGCTTTGAGAAATGCATTAAACCCTGTAATGACGGCTATTACAGGCTGGTTTGCCGAATTGCTTGCCGGCGCTTTTTTCGTTGAATATATTTTCGGATGGAATGGAATTGGAAAAGTAACAGTGGATGCATTGGAAAAACTGGATTTCCCGGTAGTAATGGGAAGTGTTTTAATTACTGCTACTTTTTTTGTAATTGTAAATATTCTTGCGGATGTTTTATATGGTGTTTTAAATCCACGGGTGCGTTTGCAATAATTTATTTTATGACAACCTCATTAATAATATTTTCTCCAAAGGCTTCATTGATGCGTGCAATAATTTTTTCCTTTTGATACATGAGTTCATGTTTCAGTGGGCCCATACTTGTTTGTATAAATAATGTATGATTGATGATGGAAATTTTCTCCGTGTATTTCGCAATGGTTTTGCCCATAATTTTTTCCCATGCAGATTCTATTTGCACGGCACGTACGCCATTTTTTAATGGAGAATTTTTCAGGAAATTCTTCAATGCATCACCAATATGTTTTTCGCCCATGCAACAAAAATACAGGCAAGTATTGGTGTAGAAAAATTGAATTAATGTTGGCCTTTTGCAATCCCGGTAGAAGTGGTTTTCAATTTATCTTTAAATACTTTTTCAAATTTATCCAGCTTGGGCTGAATTACATAACGGCAATAATTTTGACTTCCATTTTTATTATAATAATTCTGGTGATAGGATTCTGCTGTAAAAAATTTTTTATACGGTTCAATGGTAGTTACGATGGGTGCATTGTATGCATGGCTTGAATCCAATTTTCTCAGGTACATTTCAGCCTTTGCTTTTTGTTCTGGGTTATGATAAAAAATAGCGCTCCTGTATTGCGTACCAACATCATTTCCCTGGCGGTTTAATGTAGTAGGATCATGGGTTTTCCAAAATACGGAAAGCAATTCATCATAACTGATTACTTCCGGGTCGAACAATATTTGGCATGCTTCTGCATGGCCGGTATTCCCCATGCAAACTTGTTCATAGGTTGGATTGTTCACGTGGCCACCTGTGTATCCGCTCATGACTTTTTCTACACCATTCAGGCGTTGAAAAATAGCTTCTGTACACCAAAAACAACCGGTACCAAATGTTGCGGTATCATACCCGGAAGTAGTAGCTATATATTTTTCGTCCATCATATTTGTTGTTTGATTTTTATGCTCTGCACAAGATAATAATGTACATGCGCCAATAAAACCCCACAAGTAATTCAACATTTTAATTGAGTTTAAAACCATGTACGCAATTACCGATT
>CAYXHX010000191.1:0-5519 GCA_964464835.1 uncultured Chitinophagaceae bacterium
AAATATGCAGAAGGTTATCCCGGCAAAAGATATTATGCCGGTTGTGAAATAGTAGATCAAACTGAACAATTGGCGATTGACCGCCTTTGTACAATTTTTAATATTGAATATGCAAATGTGCAACCGCACAGTGGTGCACAGGCGAATGCAGCTGTAGCGCTTGCTGTGTTACAACCGGGCGACCCAATACTTGGCCTTGACCTGAGTATGGGAGGCCACCTTACACATGGTTCACCGGTGAATTATAGTGGTAAATTATACGATGCGCATTTCTATGGCGTAACACGCGAAGAAGGCCGGGTAGATTATGACATGCTTGATGCTAAAGCAAAAGAAGTGAAACCCAAAATGATTATTTGTGGTGCGAGCGCCTATTCAAGGGATTGGGATTATGAAAGAATCCGTAAGTCTGCCGATTCCGTAGGCGCTTTGCTAATGGCAGATATTGCACATCCTGCCGGGCTGATTGCAAAAAAATTATTGAATGATCCATTTGATCATTGCCATATCGTTACCTCTACTACACATAAAACTTTGCGTGGCCCGCGTGGTGGCATTATCATGATGCGCAAAGATTTTGAAAATCCTTTTGGTTTAAAAGACAATAAAGGCAATATCCGCATGATGAGCCACCTGCTTGATATGGCTGTATTCCCTGGCATTCAAGGCGGCCCGCTCGAACATATCATTGCTGCAAAAGCCATTGCCTTCGGAGAAATTCTTACTGATGAATTTACAATTTATGCAAAACAAGTTATTCAAAATGCACAGGCATTTTCAAATGAACTTATTGCCAAAGGCTACAATATTATTAGTGGTGGCACAGACAACCACCTGGTATTGGTTGATTTAAGAAATAAAAATATTAGTGGTAAAAAAGCGGAACAGGCTTTGGTTAAGGCAGATATCACTGCCAATAAAAATATGGTTCCCTATGATGATAAAAGCGCTTTTGTAACAAGTGGTATCCGCTTAGGTGTTCAAGCATTGACCACCCGGGGCATGAAGGAAAAGGACATGCCCTATATCGCTAATGCCATAGATGATGTATTGAAAAAAATGGATGACGAAAATAATATCATACAGGTAAAAAACAGGGTAAATGAATTCATGCAACAATTCCCGCTATACCCCGAACTTGGATAAAAATTAAAAAGGTTTTTCGGAACTTGCTTCGGCAATAGCTTTTGCAGCGCACCATCCGCTTGTCCATGCGTGTTGAAAATTAAAGCCGCCGGTAATGCCATCCACGTCCATTATTTCACCTGAAAAATATATGCCGGGAACTATTTTACTTTCCATTGTATGCGCATGAATTTCCTGTAAAAAAATTCCTCCGCTTGTAACAAACTCTTCTTTGAAGGTTGTTTTACCATGTACCTCAAAAATACTTTGGGTAAGGTGTTGAATTAATTTATTTGTTTGCTTTGAAGCCAATTCACTCCAACGCAAATTTTCTGCAATACCGCTGCATTGCAGAAAATATAACCAAAGCCGCGAAGGCAGGCCAAATGGATTTTTGGCTGATATGTTTTGACGGGAAAATTTATTGCGAATCCCCGGAAAATCCGCCCGTAGTTCATTTTCATTGTATTCGGGAAGCCAGTTAATTTGTATAGAAAAATGGTATTGCATTTTCTCCAGCTCTCTTGCAGCAAAAGCTGAAAGTTTTAAAATTGCAGGCCCGCTAAACCCCCAATGAGTGATTAAAAACGGTCCAGTAAATTTTTGATTCAATGCAGGTATTTTCACCATCACATTTTTCAAAGAAATGCCCATCAATTTTAAAATAGGATGATTGGGAATGTTGAAGGTAAATAAAGAAGGTACCGGTGGAATAATGCTGAGTTTTGTTTCTTTGAGCCAATCAAATTGGCTTTCTTTCGGAAAACCGCCACAAGCAATACATAAATAATCAGCCTGGAAATAAGTTCCTTCTTCTAACTGAAGAGAAAAAGTTTTTTCTTCACTAATCTGAATTTGTTTTACTTGTTTTTGTACAAAAATTTCAATAGTATATTTCCCTGCTTCATTCAGGAGGCAATCTATAATTGTTTGCGAATTATTCGTAACAGGAAAAATTCGGCCATCTTTTTCTCTTTTCAATTCTACGCCTCTTTGAGCAAACCATTCAATCGTATCTATAGGACTAAATGTGTGAAATGATTTCTTTAAAAAATTTTTTCCCCGCGGATAATTTTGAAGGAAAGAGGGCATGTCAATAAATGTATGGGTTACGTTGCAACGCCCGCCACCACTCACTTTTACCTTAGATAAAAGTTTATTGGTTTTTTCAAAAATTACAACGCGTAAAGCAGGATTCATCCTTGCCGCATTGCAGGCACAAAAAAAACCTGCAGCGCCTCCACCAATTACTGCAAGTGTTTTTTTGAATTCCTTTCCCATTGATTTTTAAATTGATCAATTACATATAGGATGTATTCAATGCCGGATTTTCTTTTTCTGCATTTTCGATAATACTGTAATCCGATAAAATAATGGCTTCGCTTTTTTTGACACATACATCATGTTCAAAATGTGCAGAAGGTTTTCCATCCCGGGTGCGTATTGTCCATCCATCTTCTTCAGTATAAATTTCTTTTTCACCCAGGTTTATCATTGGTTCAATAGCTAGTACCATATTGGTTTTCAGTTTAGCGCCATTGCCACGTCTCCCATAATTTGGTACCTGAGGATCTTCATGTAATTGCTTTCCCAAACCATGCCCCACAAGTTCGCGTACAACACCATAACCATGTTTTTTTTCCGTATGTTCCTGAATGGCAAATGCAATATCGCCAACACGATTCCCGGCAATTGCTTTCTCAATGCCTTTATATAATGATTCTTTTGTCACTTTCACTAATTCAATAGATTCCGGGGATGCCTCGCCTAAAATGAATGTATATGCATGGTCACCATGCCAGCCATTCAATATTACGCCTAAATCAATGGAAACAATGTCTCCATTTTTTAAAGGTGTATCATTTGGAAAACCATGTACTACCACGTCATTGATGGATGCGCAAATATGGAATGGATAGCCTCGGTATTGAAAAAATGAAGTTGTGGCATGATGGTCATACACAAAAGTTTTACATAAAGTATCTATTTGTAGCGTAGTCATTCCAGGTTTCAAAATTTTTGCAACTTCCGTAAGTGTTTTACTTACGAGTAAAGCGCTTTCCTTCATGCATTGAACTTCTTCATCTGATTTTATATGTATCATTTCTACAAGATATATTTTTTAAAAAAATAAAACCTGCATGCATTGGCAAACAGGTTTTAAAAATATGATCATTCTTCTATTACATACCTGATGGCACCGTTGTCTGCCTTCCCTGAACTCTCCCACCTTTCATTAAGCCATCATATTGACGCATCAGTAAATGTGTTTCCACTTGTTGTAAAGTATCTAAAATTACAGCTACCATAATCAATAATGAAGTACCACCAAAGAAAGAAGCAAATAAACTGGTCACATTCATATTCATGGCAAAGCCCGGTAAAATACCCACTATTGCCAATAAAATAGCGCCGGGGAAAGTGATCCTGTCCATAATGGTTCCGATATAGTCTGCTGTAGGTTGCCCTGGTTTTACACCGGGTATAAAACCGTTGTTTTTCTTCAGGTCTTCACTCATTTGTTTGGGATTAAAAATAAGCGCGGTGTATAAAAATGTAAACGCAATTACCATTACACCATACACCACCATATACCATGCATTGCTGGGATTTGAAAATATTTTTACAATGCCTTGTGCTGAATCAAGATGGGTGAATGAAAATAGTGTAGGTAAAAACATGATTGCCTGTGCAAAAATGATGGGCATTACTCCGGAACTATTTACTTTTAATGGCAAAAATTGTCTTGCACCTCCAAACTGCCTGTTTCCAACGATTTGCTTTGCATAATTCACAGGCACTTTACGAACACCTTGAATCAACACAATTGTACCTAAAATGATTGCAATTAAAATAGCGATTTCAATTAAGAATATCAATAATCCGCCACCACCT
Source organism: uncultured Chitinophagaceae bacterium (assembly GCA_964464835.1). GTDB lineage: Bacteria > Bacteroidota > Bacteroidia > Chitinophagales > Chitinophagaceae > JAFDXJ01. Next base: position 4,021 of record CAYXHX010000191.1, read on the forward strand.
TTAGCGCTTTTGGCAGTGAATTCCTGCATCAATGCTTCGGGCAAGCGGCCTAAGATGCCAATCATAATGATGATTGAAATACCATTTCCCAAACCTTTATCCTGGATTTTTTCACCAAGCCACATTACGAATAGGGTTCCGGCTGTGAGTAGAATAATTGTTGTAGGGAAAAAATATTCTTTGAATGAAGGAATCAATGCTTCGGCATAGCTTGGGCTATTGAGGTATGCTACATAAGCGCCAGCCTGGAAAACTGTAACAACGATGGTCAAATAACGAGTCCATTGGTTAATTTTTTTCTGGCCGCTTTCACCCTCCTTTTGTACTTTTTGTATTTGTGGAACGAGGATGGTCATTAACTGCATAAAAATAATCCAAGAAGTCCATTGCTTCCGGCAGATGCCTGGATGGCGCCTAATTTGTTTGGATCAATGCCCGGCAACACAATCTGAACACCGAGGCGATACACAAAAATCATGGCCAGTGTGGTCAAAATTTTGGAGCGCAATTCTTCAATCGTCCATATATTTTTAAAAGTCCTTATTAATTTTTTCACTTTTTACATTTGAAGTAGGTGAAATAGGAAGAAATGAATTTTTGATAAAAAATTTCCGCTAAACTATTTTAAAATTTCCACTTTACCACCGGCAGCTTCGATCATTTCTTTTGCTTTACTGCTAATCTTACTTATTTTAAAATCAATTGTAGTTTTTAATTCACCATTTCCCAAAATTTTTACCTTATGAGTTTTACCAATTAATCCATTGATATATAAATTTTCTTCAGAGAATTCAGTAAAGCCATATTTTTCAATAAGCTTTTCAATTTGCCCGAGATTGTAAACTGTATATTCAATGCGGTTGTTATTTTTAAATCCACGTTTTGGCAATCTTCTTTGAATGGGCATTTGACCTCCTTCATGTGCCATTTTTCGTTGGTAACCTGCGCGGCTTTGGCCGCCTTTATTACCTTTAGTAGAAGTTCCTCCTTTACCGCTTGCCTCACCTCTTCCAATACGTTTTTCTTTGTGTGTAGAACCTTTTGCTGGTTTTAATGTATGCAATTTCATGTTTACTGATTTTTACTTACGGGGAATCGCCCCTCGCTATTTTTAAATATAAAATTCTTTATTACTAAATGCCCTGGTTATGAATTTACTTCTTCAACTTTTACAAGATGATGTACTTTTTCTACCATCCCTAATATTTGAGGGGTTGCCTCTACTTCTTTACAAGCATGCATTTTTGTAAGGCCCAAAGCTTTCAATGTAAGCTTTTGGCGTTCCGGGCGGTCAATACCGCTTTTTACCTGTGTTATCCTGATTTTTTTCATCACTTAATAATTTTGATAAATGAAAGATTTTCATTTACCCGTTAAAAACTTTTGTGAGTTTAATACTTCTGATTTTAGAAATTTGTACCGGTTCGCGCAATAGGGTTAATGCTTTGATTGTTGCTTTTACCACATTGTGTGGGTTGGCAGAACCGAGGCTTTTCGCC
>CAYXHX010000192.1:0-5504 GCA_964464835.1 uncultured Chitinophagaceae bacterium
TTGTCTTACGATGGAGTTCACAGGTCTTTTTCCCATAGCCGTATAATATTCCGTAATTACACTCATTAAAGTTCCCACTGCGAGGCCAACACCGATTGCGCCAAGAACACCCCATTTTGTAAATTCCAAATTTCTTAAAATCATTGTGTCCGGTAAAATATATGACACCAGGCCAATACATGTAATAGCCGTTAAAATAATGGACCCCCAGTTACCCATATTCAATGCTTTCTGTACATTGGAAGTATTGATTCCTGCCTTATCACTCACGCGTACAAATAAAGTACCTACGATGGAAAATAATATTCCAACGCCTGCAATCATCATAGGTAATAAAATTGGCGCAAATCCGCCAAAATTATCATTGGAAATTGTTTCCTGCCCGAGTACCATTGTTGCTAAAACTGTGGCCACATACGAACCAAATAAGTCCGCACCCATTCCGGCAACATCACCTACATTATCACCCACATTATCCGCGATGGTTGCAGGGTTGCGGGGATCGTCTTCGGGAATTCCGGCTTCTACTTTTCCTACTAAGTCCGCGCCTACGTCAGCAGCCTTGGTATAAATGCCTCCTCCCACACGAGCAAATAATGCAATAGATTCCGCACCCAACGAAAAGCCTGTAAGGATTTCAATAGTACGTACCATATCTTCAGAATTTGCTCCGGATGCCGGGGCAAAAATTTCTTTTAAAATAATAAATAATCCACCCAAACCGAGCACTGCCAAACCCGCAACACCCAATCCCATTACGGATCCGCCGGTAAATGAAACCGATAATGCTTTGGATAAACTTGTTCTTGCTGCATGTGCAGTACGCGTATTTGCCTTGGTGGCTACGCGCATTCCGATATATCCTGCAATGGCGCTACAGATTGCGCCAATGATAAATGAAAATGCAATACTCCAATGAGAACTTGGATTTGTAGTGGACATATAGGCCAGCAAAATCGCCATGATTATTACAAAGTATGTGAGTACTTTCCATTCTGCTTTTAAAAAAGCCATTGCGCCTTCAGCTATATGGCTACTGATTTCTTTCATTTTATCATTTCCGGGATCCTGCTTTGCTACCCATTTGAATTTTATAAACGTATAAAGCAGGCCTATCAGGCCCATTGCCGGTACAGTTAGTACAATTGTATTAAACAACATAATAAAAAGAGGTTATTTATTTAGGTCGGCAAAAATAGGGTAAATGAGTAAGATTGACGCGCTTAAATTGTATTTCTGCCAATAAATTTCCCCACTACATGTGGGTAACATTCATTTGTTTAAATGCCTGTCGCAAGAAATCAATTAAATCAGATGGCATTAAACTTTCAACGGATTGATCCGAAAGTGCAAGGTCGCCTGCAAAACCATGCAGATAAACGCCTAAAAGTGCTGCATCCAAAGAATCGTAGCCTTGCGCTAATAATGAAGCGATTATTCCTGTTAATGCATCGCCCATTCCACCTGTGGCCATGCCTGAATTTCCGGTAAGGTTAAAAAATGCTGTTCCATTTTTTACAATACAGGTATGATGGCCTTTTAAAATAATAGTAAAAGAATATTTTTTAGAAATGGAAATGGCTTTTTCATTTCGCTCAAACTCATTTTTTACTTCTCCAAAAAGGCGGTCAAATTCTTTTGGATGTGGAGTAAGGATGGCATGTTCAGAAATATTATCCAGCAATTCTTTGTTCTCAGCAATTAAATTCAGTGCATCCGCATCAAGTACATATTTTGAAAGAGTAGATTGAAGCAACGATTTCAACAGTTCAAGCGCTATCTTTTCTTTTCCAAGCCCCGGGCCTATTCCGGCCGATTGATATTTGCTGAAATCAATTTTATCATCGGTAAAACACATTGCTTCTGGTACACAAATTTGTAAAATAGAAATTTCTTCTTGCGGAACTTTTACCGTAACCAACCCTGCTCCTGTTCTCAAACATGCTTTTGTACAAAGTATGGCTGCGCCCATTTTTCCTTTACTTCCGGCGATGATAAGCGCATGGCCGCAAGTGCCTTTATGTACAAAATCCTGGCGTGGTTTATAGATGGTTTGAGCAATTGATTCTGAAATTAAAAAAGTATTTGTATGAATGGTTTTTAAAAATTCCGTTAGCAAACCTATATTCAAAATGGAAACATTTCCCGTAAAGAGCGCATTTTCAGCCATTAAAAAGCAACGTTTCAGGGATTGAAAAGTGAGCGTATAATTTGCTTTGATCACAGTATTTTCCAAAGAACTTTTATCACAAAACATACCCGTGGGTAAATCAATGGCAACAACTGTTGCATTATGCTGATTGATATGATGTACAAGTTCAGCATACAATCCGTGCAAAGGCCTGTCAAGCCCAAGTCCAAGCAATGCATCAATCACCAATTCATTTTTTTCAATAACAGGAAAAAATTCTTTGGATTGAAGAAAATGAATATGTGTAGAAATGCTGTGCAATCTTTGCAGGTTTGCCTGGAAATTTTCGCTGCCAAGGCTGCCCATTTCTACAATATAAATGTTGGGATTAAATCCTTTTGAAATAAATAGCCTTGCCATTGCAAGCCCGTCTCCCCCATTGTTTCCTTTTCCGCAAAATATTTTGATGGAACGATTTAGTAAATCATTTTCTTCTAAAAAAGATACACATGCCATTGCTGCTCTTTCCATGAGTTGCAGGGATTCAACCGGCTCATGAGCGATGGTGAAATCATCCCATTGCAGCATTTGTTTTGCGGATAAAACTTGCATGGAATAAAATTACAGCTTTTGAAAATGTTGTGAAAATTAAAAAAAATTCACGAATGAATTTTCAAGCCCGAATTTCATTCAACTAAAAAAAGCCAATACTTTCAGATAAAAAATGAATACGTCTTCAATGTGACTTGAAGAGATACTACCACTTATCGGCCTCTTCGGAATGTATATCATTTGGTTCATCGGAACCAACAATATGCATGGTACTGTGTTCAATTTTCGGTTCCGGTCCTGCCGCTTCCCGTACAGGCTCGATGGACTGTTGTTCATAGCCATTTTCATTTTCATCATGATTGAATGCATCAAAATCAAAATCAGGCATTAATTCAGTTTTCACATGATCAATGGCTTCATTCAAGGCTTTGGCGAATTTATTGAAGTCTTCTTTGTACAAAAATATTTTATGCCTGTCATAACCATCGTCATTCGGGCGTTTACGGCTTTCTGTAATAGTGAGAAAATAATCGCTTGCACGCGTTTCCCGTACATCAAAAAAATAGGTCCTTCTTTTTCCTGCGCGTACCCTGTTGCTGTACACACTTTCAATTCTCTTGTCGTTGTTTTCGTAAGCCACTGTTGTTGTTTTATTTTTAATATTAAAAGATCAGCGCAAATATAGTATTGTTTTTAAACTGTCAAAATTTGCTTTCCACAAATATTTCTTCCGGGTTTTCTTCACCGGCAAGTTGCTTATGGTACAATTCCGCATAATATCCATTCTTTTTCAATAAGGCTTCATGCGTGCCTTGTTCTGTAATTTCACCATCATCTATCACAACAATCTTTGAAAAATTCAATACGGTGAAGATGCGATGTGTAATCAATATCGCTGTTTTCCCTTCCATAAATTCATAGAGATTATTGATGATCGTATTTTCGGTTTTGGCATCCACTGCGCTCAGGCAATCATCGAATAATAAAATTCCATGCCCTTTAATCAATGCCCGTGCAATAGATACGCGCTGTTTCTGTCCACCGCTTAATGTAACGCCCCGCTCTCCTACCATCGTTTGATAGCCATTCGGCAAAGCTTTAATTTCTGCATCAATACAGGCAAGTTTTGCCGCATTTTCTATGGCTTCCATCGAAGGTTTTTCTTTTAACCCAAAAGCTATATTATTTTCAATGGTATCGCTGAATAAGAAAATATCCTGGGGAACATAATTCAAATAATTTCGCAATGGCTGTAAAGGAATTGTATCAATATTTTTTCCACCAATTGTAATTTCTCCTTCATTTATATTAAAAAAACGAAGAAGTAATTGTGCTAAAGTAGTTTTACCACTACCTGTTTTACCAAGGATCAACACTTTGTCACCTTCTTTTATTTCCAGGCTAAAATTTTTCAGTGCCGTTATTCCTGTATGTGCATATGTAAATGAAACATTTTTAAAATCAATATCACCCCCGATTTTTGCTTCCACTTTTTTTTCCATATTCATCACTGCCATTCCGGGTTGAATGGTTAAAAATTCATTGATTCTTTTTTGCGATGCTGCTGCCCTTTGTATCATACTTGCCGTCCATCCAATAGCGCTTACCGGGAATGTGAGCATATTGATATAAATCACAAACTCTACAATCAATCCCACATTTTGCGGGTCACGAATTGCCATAAAACAACCAACTAAAATTGTAATGAGTGTACTCAAACCAATCATTAATGAAATACTGGGAAAATAAATGGCTTCAACACGTGCAAGCCCTACAGCATTTTTGCGATACGCTTCACTATTTTGTTTGAAAAAATTATACATGGCTTTTTCCTGCACAAAAGATTTGATCACGCGGATGCCTGCATAAGATTCCTGTGCATTGATAGTAAGGTCAGAAAGGCTTGCCTGTACTTTTTCACTTTTTTTATGAATGATAGAATTCACCAAATAAATGGTGATGGCAAGGATGGGCAATGGCGATAAAACCAATAATGTAAGATGCACATCTTTTCGCAACATATTCACCACGCAAAAACTGATTAATGTGGTAAGGTTGATAAAATACATAATAGCGGGCCCCACATACATTCGCACGCGGCTTACATCTTCCGTAATGCGGTTCATCAAATCACCTGTCCTGTTGATCTTATAAAAAGATGCATCAAGCGCCTGGTATTTTTTATAGATTTCATTTTTCTGGTCATATTCAATATGCCGGCTCATCACGATAATTGTCTGCCGCATGAAATACAGGAAGAGGCCACGAATAACTGCCACTGCTAAAATAGTAATGCTACAGATGATTACGTTATTTGAAAAATCAAATTGATTGACCCAATCAATAAACCAATTCATGGTTTTGCCATAGACTTCAGTGGATTCGGCAGTGGGTTTACCGGAAAGGAATTGCTGCATTTTGCCCACAATGAAACCGGTAATTTCAGGTGCAAGCACAGCAAAATAATTGGAAGCAATGACAAAAATAATCCCTCCAAAAAAGCGGTAACGGTATTTCCAGAAATAAGCATTTAAAACCCCGAGGCTCTTCAAAATTTTTTTTTGTAAAAATAAAGGTATTGAAAGGAAAAAGTTGGGCAAAGATGGATAAGTGGAATATTTATGAAGAAAATATCAATTATCAATTTTTCGCTAATGAAAAACTATGATGCCACTACATGCCTATCAGGAAAAATGAATTTGCAGAAAAAGAATGCTTTTTTCAAAACTAATTTTGATGAATATACTACAGGCCTTATTTTTGCGCCGGAGAGATGGCAGAGCGGTCGAATGCGGCGGTCTTGAAAACCGTTGACTGTCAC
>CAYXHX010000193.1:0-5478 GCA_964464835.1 uncultured Chitinophagaceae bacterium
TCCACTGCCTGCACCTGCCACTATCATCAATGGGCCCTCCATATGTGTGGCTGCTTCGAGTTGTGGTGGATTTAAACCTTCTAAATATGTCGCCATAACTGCAAGGTACAAAATGCCAAAGGGGTAAATTTTTTTTATTGAAAAATTTGGAAATACCCATTCAACTTTATCAAATTCGAGATAATTATATAATGGGTGCTGAATTTGAAGCCTTCCAAATTTATCAGCTCCTAAAATTTTACATTCTATTTGCGTGGCATTGATTTTGAAAGTTGCCGACTCATTTTTTTTATATAAAACTTCATTGTAGCCTTCAATAATTGCCTGCTCATTATGCAACATTAAACGATACATGTCATCTAAATAATTGCACAGCTCCCGGGCCAATTGAGCCGGCTTATAAATTTCACCTGTAATTTGTTTTAGTGAAATGGGGTTGCGAATCTCCTTGTCAAATATTTCCTGGTTAATATTAATACCGATACCGGCAATAGCATATTTCCATTGTTGCCCCCGGAAAATGTTTTCAATAAGTATGCCTGCTGCCTTTCTGTCATTGAAATAAATATCATTCGGCCATTTTATTTTTATTTCTTTTTGGGAATAAACATGTAAAAAATGCTGTACTCCCAAAGCAATAGCCATACTACAAATAAATGTGTCATTGCCTTGAAATGCAGTAGTATCAATGATTACAGATAAAATAATATTTTCTCCCGGCGGGGATTCCCATTTTTTTCCGCGTCTTCCCTTCCCTCCAGATTGGTGATAAGCAAAAAAAGCAGCGCCATGCCCGGCTTTACCGCTTTTTAATTGTTGCATGGCATAGTTGTTGGAACTATCCACATCCATTAATTCAATAAATGGCTGTCCAAAAGGATTAATGGAAGTAGAATCAGGCAAAGTTTGCTTAGTTTTGCACAAATTTATTTAAGGAAAATTAAAATTAAATAAATAATCAAATGCCGGGTAAATTCCTGGTTTGATATTAAAAAAAATTACATAACAAAAATCAAAATAGATTATTGGAACCACAAGCCACCCTCGTTTCCCGGAAAAAAAATACTGCTGTAAAACTGGCAAAAAATGCAAAAATCCTTAAAACGATTATACGGGCATTACAGGAAAAAAAAGGTGAAAAAATTGTTTCCCTTGATTTACGCAAAATTCATGAATCAGTAGCCGATTTTTTTATTATCTGTGAAGCCACAAGCACTACACAGGTAAAAGCTTTAGCAGGTTTGGTAGAAGATAAAGTGAAAAAAGAATGTGGAGAAAACCCATTCCATCATGAAGGTTTTGAGGCGGTACATTGGATAATTATTGATTATATTAATGTAGTGGTACATATAATGCTTCCTGAAACCAGGAAATTTTATGGGCTTGAAGAACTTTGGAATGATGCTCCTTTAACAGCGTTTAATGAAGGATAGATTACATTGCATAAATAATGCACTAATTTTTTAAAAAAAGAGAAGCTAGATTATGGCACAGGACGATAAAAAAATGAAACCCATTCTCCCATCAAATGGGAATTCCCCAAAAAAAACACCACCCAAATTCAGTGTGTATTGGATTTATGCATTGATCATTATCTTTTTATTGGGCTATCAGCTTTTGAACCTTGGTACTGCGGATACAAAAAATGTCTCTGAATTGGAATTCCGTCAAAACATGCTCCTGCAGGGAGATGTAGCCAAACTGGATCTTATCAAAAACAAAGGGTTAGTAAGAATTTATATACAAAAAGATAGTTTATCCAAACCATATTATAAAGAAAAATTCGGTAGGGAAATACCGGCAGATGCCAGTTCAAGCCCATTGTTTGAATTTGCAAGCACAGATTGGCAAAGTTTTCATACGGGCATGTCTAATTTTTATGCAGCACACCCCAATGTAAAACCTGTGCCGGAAAATACCATTAATGAAGGTGAATGGATTGGGCCTGTCACACAAACCGTACTCACAATTCTTATTATGATTGGAGCCTGGGTATTATTAATGCGGAAAGTTGGCGGCGGTGGTGGAAGTGGTGGCCCGGGCGGTATTTTTAATATTGGAAAATCCAAGGCTCAATTGTTTGAAAAAGGCGCTAAAGTGAATATTAATTTTGGTGATGTGGCCGGACTGGACGAAGCAAAAGTAGAAGTAATGGAAATAGTGGATTTCCTGAAAAATCCTAAAAAATATACGGCACTTGGAGGTAAGATACCAAAAGGTGCATTGCTCGTAGGCCCTCCCGGAACCGGTAAAACCCTGTTGGCAAAAGCTGTTGCAGGTGAGGCACAGGTACCATTTTTCAGCATCAGCGGTTCTGATTTTGTGGAAATGTTTGTGGGCGTTGGTGCAAGCCGTGTACGCGACCTTTTCAAACAAGCAAGAGAAAAAGCACCTTGTATTATTTTTATAGATGAAATAGATGCAATAGGGAGGGCCCGTGGCAGAAATGCCATCATGAGTAATGATGAAAGAGAAAATACACTAAATCAACTCTTGGTGGAAATGGATGGCTTTGGTGGAGATACCGGTATTATTATTCTTGCAGCTACGAATAGGCCGGATGTATTGGACACGGCATTGCTCAGGCCGGGAAGATTTGACAGGCAGATTTCTATTGACAAGCCGGATGTAGTAGGCAGGGAAGCCATTTTTAAAGTTCACCTGAAACCGATTAAAGTTTCACAAACTTTGGATATCCATAAATTGGCAGAACAAACACCAGGTTTTGCCGGAGCAGATATTGCAAATGTTTGTAATGAGGCGGCTTTGATTGCAGCAAGAAATGGAAAAAGCGCAGTGGATATGAATGATTTCCAGGACGCGATTGACCGCGTTATTGGCGGGCTTGAAAAGAAAAATAAAATTATTTCGCCTGAAGAAAAAGAAATCATTGCCTATCATGAGGCCGGCCATGCTATTTGTGGTTGGTATTTTGAACACGCTTATCCTTTATTAAAAGTAACGATTGTGCCTCGCGGAACCGCAGCATTGGGTTACGCACAATACACACCGAAAGAACAATACCTTTATGACACAGATCAACTTTTGGATCAAATGTGTATGACACTCGGAGGCAGGGCAAGCGAGCAAATATTTTTTGGTAAAATTTCAACAGGCGCATCCAATGACCTGCAACAAATCACCCGCATTGCTTATTCTATGATCACAGTATATGGTATGAATGATAAAGTGGGCAATATTAGTTTCTATGATCCCGCCCAGGAAAATTCCTTTACCAAACCTTATAGTGAAGAAACCGGTAAATTGATAGACAATGAAGTTCGGTTGCTAATTGAATCTGCCTATAAAAGAACAATTGCTTTACTCACCGAGAAAAAGGATAAAGTAGAAATTCTAGCAAAAGAACTTTTGAAAAAGGAAGTGCTGTTCCAAAGTGATGTGGAAGCACTGATCGGTAAACGGCCATTTGGTGAAAAGCGAATTTTAGATGTAGATGATGAAGAACACAAGGAAGAGCACCATACAGAGAAAGGTGCTGTGAGTGAAGGTGTGCCACCTTATGACAGTGGCGCTATCGTTCCAACTATTTAATGTATGTATTGCCTATGGCAACTTCGAAAGATGAAATACTGAAAAAAGTAAGAAAGGCAACTGCACAGGCAGTACCGATACCTTATCCTGATGAGGAAAATTACATAGAATATTTTACAAAAACGGGCATGGAAAAAGAAATAGAATTTGCTCAAAATTTTATTTCAATCCAGGGCCGTTTTTCTTTTTGTGAAAATAAAGATGAATTAAAAAGCCAATTACAAACTTTAATCAAAGCCAGGAATTGGGATAAAATATTTTGTGCGGAACAAAATATTTTATTACTGCTTGAAGATACTTTACCGGGAGCGCTCCTCACCGATTCACTAATAGATTGCCAGGCTTCTATCACAAGCTGCGAAGCGCTTGTAGCACGTACAGGTTCAATCGTTTTGAGCAGCGCTCAGGCGCAAGGGCGCACAGCTTCTGTTTATGCACCTGCTCATATAAGTATTGCTACAACTACTCAGGTATTATATGATACTTCAGATGCACTCACTTTTTTAATGAAAAAAAATGGCGGAACCCTTCCTTCATCTGTCAGTTTTGCAGCGGGGCCGAGCCGGACGGCAGATATTGAAAAAACATTGGTCACCGGTGTACACGGCCCAAAAGAAGTTTTTTGTTTTTTGATGCAGGAATGAGTAACTTCCTGCTTTATTTTAAAAGCAATAATATGATACATACACCACCATTATATAATTTATTTGTATATGGCTCACTGCGCAGTGGCTTTAAAAGTGATGCTTATAGTTACATCAGTAATTTCTTTAATCTTGTCGGCATAGGAAAAGTACATGGAAAATTATTTGATATGGGAAAATACCCTGCGGCAAAACCCTCTTCTGATGCACATTTAATCACGGGTGAATTGTATCATATCAAAAATGAAGATGACTTTAGTTGGGCGATTGGCCAATTGGATGTGTATGAAGGCGTTTGTGTAGAGGAAGATGAAATGCAATTGTATTACCGTGATATTGCTGAAGTACAAATCGGCGTATCAAAAGTGCCTGCATGGATTTATTGGTTCAACGGGAACGTGGAAAACCGCAGATTCATTGAGTCCGGGGATTTGCTTGAATATTATAAGCATTAAAAAATATCCAATATCCATTTCTTAAATTGTACAAGAACGTATGCAGGAAGCCGGGCAAAAAAAAATTTATTTCATCTCAGATTTTCATCTCGGTGCACCAGATAATGCAACAAGTCTGGAACGTGAAAAAAAAATTGTCCGTTTCCTGGAATCAGTTAAACATGATACTGCAGAATTATTTATTCTCGGGGATATGTTTGATTTTTGGTATGAATATAAAACGGTTGTGCCAAAAGGATATGTCCGCTTGCTTGGAATGCTTGCTTCATTTACGGACAAGAATATCCCCGTTCACTTTTTTATAGGCAATCATGATATGTGGATGCATGGATATTTCGAAAAAGAATTGAGCATTCAGGTATATGAAAAGCCGGAACGTTTTATTTTTAACAACAAAGTTTTTTATATCGGCCATGGTGATGGCTTAGGCCCGGGAGATCATGGTTATAAACGATTGAAAAAAGTTTTTCGCAATCCATTTTGCCAATGGCTTTTTGGACAGATGCATCCTACCTGGGGAATGGGTTTAGCAAATTATTTCAGTGCTAAAAGCAGGAAAAAAACCGGCAGTTCCGACCAGGTTTTTTTAGGGGAAGAAAATGAATGGCTGGTGATTTATGCCAAAGAAATTTTGGCCAAAGAACATATTGATTATTTTGTATTTGGCCATCGCCATTTACCGCTTGATATTGATCTTGGAAAGAATAGCAGGTATATCAATCTCGGCGATTGGATTCGCAGTTTTACCTATGCCTATTTCGATGGCAATGACATGCATTTAAAAAAATGGGAAGAATAATTTTTATACATATTATTTTATTACTCAT
>CAYXHX010000194.1:0-488 GCA_964464835.1 uncultured Chitinophagaceae bacterium
GCTGCAAATGGCACTTTCACCTATAGCCAAACTTTAAAAGTAGTGTTTGAAAATAGCAACAACATTTCCTTATATCCCAACCCGGCAAAAAATACCGTTATCGTAAAAGGCCTGGATAAAAATGCAACGGCTGAATTAAAAATTACGGATATAAATGGAAGGGAGATAAGTAAAAAAAGTTTTTATAATTCAACCAGTACAACGCTTTCAATAAAAACATTAGCACAGGGAAGTTATTTTATACTCGTTAAACAAAATGGGAAAGTGACGAAGCTGAGATTGGTGAAAGAATAATTGTTTCCGCCGCGGCGGAGATAATGGTGAATGAAGGAATGAAAAATGAAGGAATGAAAAAATGAAGAATGCCGTCCCGATAACTATTGGGATGTAATTCGTCATTCATAATTAATTGAATTTTTTCCGGTTTCATTTTTTTGATTCGCGGATTTGCTTTACAAAATCTCAGGGAATATTTTCTTCCAGTATTT
>CAYXHX010000194.1:498-3580 GCA_964464835.1 uncultured Chitinophagaceae bacterium
TTTCCAAATGTTCAGAATACACCTGGCAATCTATCATTTGTACATGCTGTGATTGCAAAAAACGAACATAACTTATGAAAGCAAATTTACTGGCATTGCTCACTGTACTAAACATGCTTTCACCAAAAAAAATTGTACCCATTTGTATCCCATAAAGGCCGCCAACAAGTTTGCCATCAAGCCATGTTTCTGCACTATGGGCAAAACCAAGATGATGCAGTTCAATATATGCTTTTATGATGTCTGAGTTTATCCAAGTTCCGTCCATGCCTTTTCGCGGTATGTTTTTACATGCATGAATAACTTTTGGAAATACATTATTGACAGTAAATGTGAAATTACTTTTTGCAATAATTTTTTGCATGCTTTTACTCACTTTCAAATTTCCGGGGAACAATACAAAACGTGGATCAGGGCACCACCAAAGTGGTGTATGGCCTTCATACCATGGGAAGATGCCATTTTTATATGCAAGTTTCAATCGTTCAATTTCTAAAGCGCCTCCCATTGCAAGCAGGCCTTCCTCATCCGCATCTGAAACAGGTGGGAACCAAATTTTTTTATCTAAGATTGCGAGGGGCATTCAAGGATGTGCAGGCTTTAATTTTCGACAAGGCTCTCAATGGTAGCGCCAATACCCCTTTCAGTAATAGCATCACACATGGGTTTTAAAAAATCATAGTCGCCATTTTTTACAGAACATTTCCCTTTAAAATGTACAATCATGGCGCTTTGTTCTGCCTGTTCGGGTGTATGGTTGCACACTTTTATCAATGTATCTATTACCCAATCAAAAGTATTAATATCATCATTCCAAACAATAAGTTGGTAAGGCGTTTGGATTTCGGTGAGCGTATCCGTATCCGGGTGTTCAAAAGGGGTAGCCGCAATATTGAAGAAATTATTTTTCATGCAGTACAAAAGTAAAAAATAAAATGCAAATATTAGTTTACAAATTTATAAATGCCATCAGGCGCTGTTTCCCTTTCCATTTAAAACCTGTAAGTGTAATCTCTGAAAGCATCAATTAATAAATCAGCCGAAATTGGATAAAAGCCACCCTATTTTCAATGCTTGTTTTCTTCTGCAATCTTTGTAAACTTATCTTCAAGTACTGCTTTCGCTTCCTGGTATTCTTCCTTTGTAATTTCGCCTGCTGCATACCGTTTTCTAAGAATATCGTAAGAATTATCCTTTGTACGGCGATAACTCCATGGTGTAGCAAATATCCAAATGAGAAAAATAATCCAGATAAACCACCAAATAAAATTCATTCCCCAAAAACCCTGGTTATACCACATGATTGTAAATTTTTAAAATGAAATAATTATCAATTACAACTAAGTATTGGCACAAAAAGTAAGCCGTGATGAGTAAAGTTTTTTTATAGCAGAATGAAACATGATTTTATTAAGCAGGTTTGTATATTCTTATTTTGGCTATTGAATTTTTTCAAAAAAAACCGAAACCATTGAATTTACAAGCTTTCGCTTGTATGCTTCCAAAAAAAATCGGATTTGGTTTTTTCATGTAATAGCCATAAAACAGGAAGCTTTTATCATTTCATTTGTAGAAATACTTTCTAAATAAATGCTTTCTTGTTATTATTTTTTTGGGAAATTTTTCCACAGTTTTAAAAAAGAAGGAGAGGGCTGTGTTCCAAAAAGAATCAAACCTATTTTAAAAAAATGTATCAAAAATTCAATGAAATAAAAAACAAATTCATAAGTTTGGTAGTGAAGCCCAAACCATTGAAAATAATTCTACACATTTAAACCAAAGCAATATGAAAAAGATCAGGATCCTTTCACTCGATGGCGGCGGCATCCGCGGAATTATTCCCGGTGTTATATTAAGTTACCTCGAAAAAAAGTTGCAAATAAAAGACAACAGTAATTTAAAAATCGGGGACTATTTTGATTTCATTGCCGGCACCAGTACCGGCGGCATTCTGGCCTGCGCATACCTGGTGCGTGGAAATAATAATACAGCCAGGTATGGCGCTGATGATGCCGTGAATTTATATTTAAAGGAAGGCGGTGATATTTTTCAGAGAAATATTTTTCAAAAAATATTTTCCGGCTTTGGCCTTCTTGATGAAAAATACGACGTGGAAGAACTGGAAAAAAACTTGTATAATTTATTCCAGGATACCATGCTGGAATCTTTTATAAAACCCTGCCTGATTACTTCTTATGAGATCACTGCGCGCAATGCTTATTTTTTTAATAGTGCCCAGGCCAATGATCCTTTATATAATTTTAAAGTTAGGGATGTAGCCCGTGCCACTTCTGCAGCGCCAACTTATTTTGAGCCGGCATTCATTAAATCAGTTGCCGGGCAAAGTTTTTCATTGGTAGATGGCGGCGTATTCGCTAACAATCCTGCTCTTTGTGCGTATGCCGAAGCCAGGAAATTGCTGTTTTCATCACTCCTGCAAGATCCATTAAAACCGGATAAACCTTCTGCAAAAGACATGATGTTTGTTTCAGTAGGAACAGGAACCGTAAAAAAACCATATCACTATAAAGATTTTAAGGATGCAGGAGAATTGGAATGGCTTCAACCAATCCTCGATATACTCATGTCGGGAAATGCGGAAACAGTAGATTACCAATTGAAACAGATGTACAAAACATTGGAGGCTGAAGATAAAAACGATTACTACCGCCTCGAACCATCATTGCGTGAAGCATGCTCCGAAATGGATTTGGTTACTATGGAAAACCTGGAAAACTTAAAGCAGGCAGGCTTGTGGTTTGTAGATAAAAATAAACTTGTGTTGGATGAAATCGTTGATAAAATATTGGCGAATAAATAATAGGTATATTTTTTCCCTTCCTTGCTACCATCCAAGAGAGAATTAAAGAATAATGTACAAAATATTTCTGGCGCTCACAAAATAAAGGAGCAGTAAGTCTTTATTTATTTCTTTTTAAAGATTACCTTTGAGCACAATGCATCTATACTGCATTATGGATGAACAAGATTATTAATTTAAAGCATCATGCCTTTCAAAGATCTTCACAAATGGCGCTCTGATTATCCAGCCCTGGATCAAATTATTGAATTACAGCCAATT